>NZ_JAKRFQ010000126.1 GCF_022347985.1 Photobacterium sp. OFAV2-7 | reverse complement strand
CTGGTGCTTGCTCGACTTAGGCACATTCTCTTTGTGGTAGCGGTTAGCTGACATATCGTGCAGCAGGGCTGACAGCGCACCGTCACCGGCACCATTGGTATTTTTGATACGCTCTGGACCGCCCATATACGGCGCAATGTGCGAGAACACCTTCAATGGCGTTGTACATTGCTCCTTCAACATCGGACGGCTGAACTCATAACGGTTAAACTCTGGAATTTCACCCGGTAGCAACGGCAGGCTGGTCTCACGCTTCGCTTCGTCTTCGGTATAACCGGCAGTATAAAGACCGACAGGGCCTGCGGTGCAAAGTACCAGATCCACCCACTCCAACGTTTTCTCAGAAGCAATCAGTGGATCCGCTTCACCGGTCAGCGCTTCGGCTTCATCTTCATTCATCGCCACAACCGTTACATGGTCGCGGAGGAAATCACGCCACCACTGAGGATCGTCTTCGATCACAAACTTGGTACCCAACGTCAGTACTACAGGTACGTCATTCTTTTTCGCATACTCAATCGCGCGCATTGTCGCTTCAGGCATCGGATCGCCTTCTTTACAACGTACCAGGTAAGCGGTCAGTACCAGCGCAGAAGCATTCTCGAATACCGACTCTGGAATACTGTTTGGATCCAGCTGGTTCATTCGACCTTCATTGATCGCAAACGTACGCTCACCTTCTTTCGAGATCAGTGCAAAACAGCGACCGATTGGACCATGTACAGGCTGAAGGTGGTTCATATCCATACGGCTCGAGGTATTGCAAAGATAACGGTACGCATAGCTGCCGATTTCGATATCTTTGCTCATTACACCGAGCAATACGGATTTATCATCCGCCAGTACAGAGTAGTTGTGCAGGGTATTACCGATCGTACCACCAGCAAACTCATGGCTGATCAGATCATTTTCTTTCAGCTCTTGGTACAGTGCTTCGGCCTTTTCATCGGTAATTACCAAAGAGTGGCCTTTGCTTAGCTCATAACGTTCCAGGAATTCATCGTCAACACACGCTTCGATATCTACCAGAGTCTGGTCGATACCCACTACGTGAGTGCGTGTTAGGCGCTTTTCTTGTTTGGCTTGACTCAGAAGAGGATCACGGGCATGTACGGGAAAGTAATGCTTTGATTTTCGTTGGCCTGGAAATTTCATGTCAATGAGCTGTCTGTTGGGAAAATTTTGCGAATTCTATCACAGAATATAGAACAGAAAAGAAAAAGCTCTCACAGTTTTTGAGAGCTTCAACTTTTTATTAGGAAAGTATTTGGTACAGCCTGTACATACCTTACCAGCCTTGGGTATTTTGCCTGACAAGCTGCGCCATCATTGCAATATGCGCAGGGTTATCATTCAGGCACGGGATCAGGTTAAACTCCTTGCCACCTGCCTCGATGAAGGTTTCCTTGCACTGCTCGGCGATCTCCTCCAGCGTTTCCAGGCAATCAACAGAGAAAGCCGGGCACATCACATCCAGTCGCTTTATCCCTTTTGTTGCCAGCTCCGAGATAGTTTGTTCGGTATAGGGCTTTAACCACTCTTCCCGACCGAAGATGGATTGATAACTCATACTCATCTGCTCGCGAGGCAGACCAAGCTTCTCAGCTAACAATGCCGTCGTGCCGTTACAATGCTGCGGGTACGGATCACCGTTATCGGCATAGCGCTTGGGAATACCATGATAGGAACATAACAGGTAATCCGGCTTGCCGTGATTATCCCAAAACTCCGTCACGGATTCGGCCAGCGCACCAATGTACTCGGGATGATCGAAATAGTTGTGCACAAGACGTAGTTCAGGAATTTCCGGGTGAGACTTGAGCACCTTAGCCACTTTATCGAATACAGCGGCTGTTGTGGTTTGTGAATACTGCGGATATAGCGGCAAAACCAGCACCTTGTTACAGCCCTGCTGCTTCAGGCTCTCCAGAGCGACAGCAATAGAAGGATTACCGTAAGTCATTCCCAGCTCGACGGGCACTTGAAGGGCTTCTGCCAATTGCTGCTGCTGGCGACGGGAGTACACCATTAATGGAGAGCCATCGTCCATCCAGACCGACTGGTATAGCTTGGCGACTTTCGGAGAGCGTATCGGCAGGATAACGCCATGAAGGATTGGGCACCACAACCAGCGAGACATATCGACAACTCGCTGATCATGCAAAAATTCAGATAAGAAGCGTTTAACGGCGGCAGGCGAAGCTTCGTCCGGCGTCCCCAGGTTAACCAGCAATACACCATAATTATTATTTTTTTCGCTCATACTTTCCTTCGCGTTTGAGTAATGCGCTGACGGGTTAACTTTATCAGCTTTAATAAAATCATGCATATAAAAAACGGGTTAGCCCGAAAGCTAACCCGTTTTTTATATTCGATGCGAAGCGTCAATTAAGCCAGAGCTTTTTCCAGCTCAGCGCTTACTGCTGCAACTGGCTGAGTACCGTCGAATTTAAGGTACTTAGTGTTACCAGCTTCAGCTTCTTTGCCGTAGTAAGCAATAAGAGGTGCAGTCTGGTCATGGTAAACGCCCAGGCGAGCACGTACTGTCTCTTCTTTGTCATCTTCACGGATAACAAGATCTTCACCCGTTACATCATCTTTGCCTTCAACCTTCGGCGGGTTGTAAACCGTGTGGTAAGTACGACCTGAAGCCAGGTGAGCACGACGGCCAGCCATACGCTCTACGATAACATCGTCAGAAACGTCAAACTCGATAACGTAATCAACAGCTACACCAATTTCTTTCAGACCGTCAGCCTGAGGAATTGTGCGTGGGAAGCCGTCTAGCAGGAAGCCTTTTGCACAATCGTCTTCAGCAATGCGCTCTTTTACCAGACCAAGGATGATATCGTCAGACACCAACTGTCCAGCGTCAATTACTGATTTCGCTTGCTTACCTAGCTCAGTACCAGCTTTGATCGCCGCACGTAGCATGTCACCAGTAGAAATTTGAGGAATACCAAATTTCTCCATGATGAATTGTGCCTGAGTACCTTTACCTGCACCTGGAGCGCCCAGAAGAATGATGCGCATCTTGATCCCCTTTAAATAAGATGGAGTTTTTCAAAAAAAAGAAAAATACACTGATTAGCCCGCAGTCGCAAGCCCGGTGCCTTCACCGGGCCTGGATTACATGCTTTATCAGAATACTATTTGAAGCTGATAATAGAATCGATAAGACCTTAGTCAAATCGATACCTGTTAGCAAATTTATGCCAGCAACTTATTAACAGCGGCCAGGAACTGAGACGGATCGTCCATAGAGCCTCGTTCTGCAAGCATTGCCTGACCTAGCAGCATTTCAACCCAACGGCCAAATGCTTCTTCATCAGGTTCATCGGCCATCTTGTTGACCAAGGCGTGCTCAGGGTTCAGCTCAAGGATATATTTCACCTCAGGCGCATCGTGCCCCGCCGCTGCCAGCAGCTTAGCCATTTGCGTACCCATTTCGTTTTCATCGGTCACCACAACAGCCGGTGTATCCTGCAGCTTGAACGTGGTACGAACATCCTTCACACGATCACCAAGGTAGCTCTTCGTCCGTTCAACCACAGACTTAAACTCTTCTTCAGTTTGCTTGTGCTTCTCTTTCTCTTCCTCGTCTTCGAACTTGGACAGATCCAGATCGGCTTTGGTGATTGCCTGGAACTGCTTACCGTCAAACTCAGGCAGGTGACCCATCAACCACTCATCGATACGATCGTGCATCAGAACAACTTCAATGCCCTTGGCTCGGAACTGCTCCAGGTGCGGACTGTTCTTAGCAGCGCTGAAACTGTCTGCCGTCAGGAAGTAAATCTTATCCTGACCATCTTTCATCCGTTCAACATAATCGGCCAGTGAGACAGTCTGCTCGGCGACTTCGTTGTGCGTTGAGCTAAAGCGCAGCAGGTTAGCTACTTTCTCACGGTTGGCAAAATCTTCGGCAGGACCTTCTTTTAGCACCTGGCCAAACTCGTTCCACAATGTCTGGTACTTCTCGGCATCATTTTTCGCCATCCGCTCCATCATTGTCAGCGCACGCTTGGTACATGCCTTGCGAAGCGCCTGAGTGACCTTGTTGTCCTGCAGAATTTCTCGCGATACGTTCAGTGGCAGATCATTCGAATCAATCAGGCCACGCATGAAACGCAGGTAAGAAGGCATGAACTGCTGGGCATCGTCCATGATGAAGACACGCTGAACATACAGTTTCAGGCCGTGCTTGCTGTCACGGTTATTCATATCCCACGGTGCTTTCGATGGAATATACAGCAGGCTGGTGTAATCCTGGTTACCCTCTACGCGGTTATGGCTCCACGCCAGCGGTTCAGCGAAATCATGTGAGACATGATTGTAGAATTCTTTATATTCTTCCTCGCTGATCTCAGATTTGTTGCGGGTCCAAAGCGCCTGAGCCTTGTTGACCTGCTCCCATTTGTTGGTTCCCGTTTCCTTGCCTTCCTCGTCACGTTCAGCGGTCTGGATAAAGACTGGAATGCCAATATGGTCAGAGTATTTACCAATAATGTCACGCAGACGATACTCGCTCAGGAACTCTTTCTCATCCTCGCGAAGATGAAGAATGATCTCGGTACCACGGCTCGCTTTTTCGATGTCTTCAACCGAATAATCGCCTTCACCGCTAGAGTGCCAGCATACAGCTTGATCAGCAGGGACACCTGCCGCACGGGTATTCACTGTCACCGAGTCAGCCACAATGAAAGATGAATAGAAACCGACACCGAACTGGCCGATCAGCTGGGAATCTTTTGACTGGTCTTCGCTCAGCTTGGCAAAGAAATCCTTGGTGCCTGACTTGGCAATGGTACCCAGATGCTCAATCACATCATCACGGGTCATACCGATACCGTTATCATGGATCGTCAAGGTGCCGGCATCGGCGTTGAACGACAGTTTTACGCCTAGTTCAGCATCATTCTCATATAAATCAGGCTGCGACAGGGCGCGAAAACGTAGCTTGTCAGCCGCATCAGAGGCATTAGAAATCAACTCACGTAAAAAGATCTCTTTGTTCGAATACAATGAGTGGATCATCAGATGTAGCAGCTGCTTTACTTCCGATTGAAAGCCACGTGTTTCCTTATTTTTATGGATATTTTGCTCGCTCATTTCAACTCCGTAACTAGTCGTATTACGTAATCTATAACAATTCATTTCATAGATATGGCCTAAGTTCAGTTTTTCAACCTAAAATGCGCTTTTTATATTATTTATATTTTTTCAGTCGCCCTTTTAAAAATTTACATTCAGAAATGATTCAGGGAATTCATGCTATATAATCAGCTCAACTGTGCCATTGGTGCTAAAAATGAATAAAATATCAAATAAATATTTGATTGGTCAGAGGTTCCTCTTCGACCCTTATGACAATAGCTTAATCGACCAATCTGAAAACGATGAGCTTACCCGACTCGGCAGCAATGAAAGCCGAGCATTAAGCCTGCTTATTGAAGAGCCAGGTGCCATCATTACCCGTACCCGCCTGCACGACTATGTATGGCGTGAGCAAGGTTTTGAAGTTGATGATTCCAGCCTGACCCAGGCTATCTCCACACTTCGCAAGGCGCTTAAAGACTCGACGAAATCGCCGGAGTTTATCAAAACCGTGCCTAAACGCGGCTATCAGATGATCGCCAATGTTAACGAGCAGACAGACAACCCAGCTGTTACCGAGCTGCCAATCGCCGAAACCGATATCGAGGCCGTCACCACAGAACCAAGTGTTGATACACCATTGCAGAAAAGCACGACTGTGCAGCCTGAAGGCATGTCGTCAAATAAAACCAGTAGAGCAGCAACTAACAAGCCATCAAGAATCGCTGTGTTGAAACTGCTGGCTATTATGATTTCCTGCTTATTGCCTTTGCTGGTGACGCTAAGCTTCCCGCCAAAGTCCGAAGCCTTCAAGCCCTTGCTGACAGTGAATGGCGTTCAAGTACTGACGCCTAAAAACCACCCTGATTTGGTGCAATGGAGAACACTGATTTCGCGCTGTGTGGAAACTTACCTCGAGCACCACCAGGGTGATAAGCGTCCGTTAGAGATCATTGCCACAGGCGGACAAAGCAACCAGCTATGGCTGAACTATATTCACGGCACCTCGACACCGGGTGAAAACGTCACCCTGCGATTACTTACTAGCCATGAGGATAATACCAAGCTATGTCAGTAATAAATAAACACAGCAACTTTTCGGTTTTCTGCAAGCAGTACTGGGCTTTCATCGTTTTGGCATTATCGACCTCTTTCAGCGCCTGGCTCTATTTCTCCAGTGACTACAAGCAGGAACAACTGCTCATGTCCAGGGAATGGCAATCAACGTCTGTTAGCCGTATTGAACCCATGCAGCTGGAACAGCTGGGGATGCTCCGGAGTCTTGAGCAAAGCAGCCATGTCGTCTACCTGCCGAATAAAACCTATTCGCGTATTACCTTGCTGAAGCTATTTAGCGAAAGCGAGCAACCACTTACATTGCACATTTCCGAATCGGGGAGATGGGACATCAGCGGGAGCTATCTGCTTACCGAGCCTCTTGAATTTAAGGACATTACCTCTGGCCAGAACAAAGATTTTCAGAGCCACCACCTAACGATTGTCAAACAGGTATTCCGTATGGACGCCCAGCAAAGTCGCCGTATTGACGTTATCAATAAAAAGTCGCTATTGCTGACCAGCCTAACTTACGGCTCGAGTATTCTTTACTCGCTCTAATTGAAGCAATAAAAAAGGGGGGAGGCTCTCGCTTCCCCCAACAACAATGAACATTCCTATTCGTAATGCACGTTAGAAATACACTCTCATGCCAATAGTAAATGCACTATCATCACTTCCGGCAATCTCGTCATCAAAGCTCTGATCAGCATATTCTGCATATGAAACAACGCTGTCATTTAACCAGTAGTCAGCACCAATAGTAAACTGGTTCAGCTTGTCGTCCTGGGTATCGTAGTCGACATAATCGTAGACACCATATAGGCCGACACCCACTGGCAGGTCGTAGCGAGCCATTGCACCGATGCCGGTTCTCTCCTCGCCAGCGAAGTCATAGTCAGAATACATGGCTGCCACTGACAACGCCTGGTAGGCATACGTGGCGTTTAAGGTCCATGATGTATCATCATCACCACCATAGGTCATATCTTTCTCTGTACGCTCAGAGTACGTGTAAGTGGCCGATAAACCGAGACCAAAGTCAGATGCCCAGGCAACACCCATCGCATATGCCTGATCGATACCAAGCTGGCCCAGTTTCGGATCGGCAACACCGTTTGCATCGACTCCTTCATCACCAGTGTGGTACTGTGCCATGACAGTCAGGTTATTAACATCTATCTTGTACTGGATACCGTTCGTCAGTCGATCTGTAGCAAACGCATCTTCCTTAATATTTGCGGTACCGCCATACTCCCAAGTGATATCATACTGACCGGCCAAAGTATCCTGAACTGCCGACATACGACCGATACGGAACTCGCCGAAATCACCGCCAAACGCGACCGAGCCGAACTTCAGGAAATTATCATCATCATTGCCGTCGCCATCTTCAGGGATAATATTCATTTCATACATGACATCGCCGTTGACATACATGTTATTGTCCAGGAAGTAAGTGACCCCTAACCCTAGCTCCGTCCCCTCACCGGTGAAGGTACTGTCCGCCCCCATATGACCGTTATCGGTTGTTTCATAACGTGCACGCAAGTTACCGTAGGCATTAACTGAAAGCTCATCTGTTTTATAGACTTCTGCTGCCATTGCTGATGCGCTAGCAACAACAGAACCAATGACTGTTGCTACAACTGTCTTTTTCATGTCCAACTCCTAATAACCTGCATACGCTCGTTTGCTATATGTCAGGTGATGGTATTTATATTTTGATCCCTTGCCTTCGCTCCCCGAGAGCACTCTCATTACGCTTAACCGTAATAACCTGGTGCATTCAGGTAACTTCCTTGGCATTTCTGTTCTGTCCGAGATGACAATATTAAATACCGATAATCAGAGTGTTATGAAGAAAAACAGCCTTAAAAATTATTTATCTAGATGTAGTTAGAAAATAAGTTTAGGTAAAAACTAAAAGCGACTATAAATTACTGAACCAGCTAAAAATGAAACATTTAGACGATAATTCGCCCAGCTTTATATCAAATACGCAAATAAGCGCCTAAATAATAACGCGATAGAAATTCATTGGATG
>NZ_JAKRFQ010000125.1 GCF_022347985.1 Photobacterium sp. OFAV2-7 | reverse complement strand
ATCTGAGTTTGAGCCGTGCGGATTGAATCAGATGTATAGCCTTGCTTATGGCACCTTGCCGATTGTACGTGGGGTTGGTGGTCTAAAGGATACCGTGATCGACTATGATCAGACTCCGCAGGTAGCAACGGGCTTTATTTTTGATGCACCGACGCCGGAAGCCTTGCTTATCAAGCTTCAGCGCAGCCTGTTGCTATATAGCCAGAAGCCACAAGAGTTTAAGCGCCTGCAGCAAAATGCTATGGCGTGTAAGTTTGAGTGGAAAGAATCGGCTGAGCAATATGTCAGTATGTACAAGGGGCAAGAGCAGGGGCGTGTTGCTTCTCCTCAGACTCCCGAGTATTTAGCGTAGAACAGCTGTTGCTCAGTTATAGCAATTAAGATAACAAGCAATATCCCCTCAAAGCCCTCTTTCACGAGGGCTTTGCTTTTTCCGGAATAAAACCGTTCGCCACATTCGTTGATTATCCTCTTATGGCATTTATTTTGTCGACGTGAGTCAAGAAAATACTGCTGATAGTTTGAACAGTATAATAAAAGTGTAATAATTTTGGAGCTTGAAATAAATGGCGGGCATTTGATCTTCGCTTAAGTCGGGGGGCTTATTTTCAAGTCGTATACGGCACAGTTTATGATGCCGAAAAAATTATATGTGTATTGCTGTTATTATAAGAATCGTAAAGGGAATCAATGTCTAATCTAACTCTTCGGCAAAAACTGGCGCTTTCGGCCAGTATCGCCATTATCTTGGGTGGAATGCTGGTGACAGCACTTTCATTTATCTCCTCGCTGGGCCGTCTTGATGATGATCTTAATGATCGGCTTCGCGGTGTTGCATCGGCTTATAACAATTACGTTATTGATTGGATGGATTCAAAAGCGTCGGCTCTGTCGGCGATGCCAACGAATGCGACAAATGATGCCTTGACCGAGCACTTAAAGCAGGTCCGGGACTCGGCAAAATTCGACAATGTGTTTCTTGCCTTTAGTGATGGTAGTCAGGTGAATGCCAATGATGTCCAGCTTCCACCGGGCAACAACGACCCGCGCAAATGGGGTTGGTATCAAAATGCCATTAAACTTAATGGCGCTGTAACGGTAGAAAACCCGACGATTGCAGCAGCAACAGGCGCTACGGTTGTTTCTATGGGCAAGGCGTTAACAGTGTCAGGCCAGCGTGCAGTGCTTGGTGCAGATGTCGAGATGGCGAACATCATCAAACAGCTGGAGGAGGTGACATTACCTGGTGAAGGGTACATGTTCATCGCTAATGCCGAAGGAAATGTTTTTGCTCATGCAGATTCATCGCTGTTAAATAAGACGATTAGCACGATTGATAGTGATCTGACTGATACCTTGATCAAGAACTTAGCTCGTGAAGGGCATATTGAGAAGAAGGTGCTAAACGGTAATGAAAGCTTTGTCTTTGTTGCGCCTATCCAAGGCAAGGGGCTAAACACTGTTGTTGTGATTGACTATGACTCTGTCGTGGCACCCCTCTATAGTACGCTCTATGATCAAATGCTGACGACACTGCTGGTTGTGATTATTTGTGTCTTCTTGTTTAACCTGCTTTGTGGGTATTTGTTCAGGCCTCTGAAGCAAGTATCTAACGCCTTGGCACTAATCGCGCAGGGCGGTGGTGACTTAACCCAGCGTATAGAACTGGACAGCAAGGATGAAGTGGGCGAGTTAGCTGCGAACTTTAACCAGTTTGTAGCCAGCCTGCAGTTGCTGATTGGCCATATTCGTACCCAGGGTGTTGAGCTAAGCCAGACGTCGAGTGAAGGGCTACAACGTGCAGATAAATCGGCACGTGATCTACAGTGCCAGCAAGATGAGATCGCCATGGTGGCAACGGCCGTTACAGAGATGGCTTCAGCTACTCAGGAAATTGCTTCTCATGCCGAACAGACTGCTCGGGCAGCACAGGATTCGACCACTCATACTCACAACGGCAGCGAGCTGGTGGCTCAGAGCAAGGTATCAATCAACAACCTGGCTACCGAGGTAAGCGAAGCGACAACGGTTATCAGTGAGCTCAATGACCATGCTCAGGGGATCAACAGTATTTTGTCGACCATTCAGGGGATTGCGGAACAAACGAACTTACTGGCCCTGAATGCGGCTATCGAAGCGGCACGTGCAGGCGAGCAGGGGCGTGGTTTTGCTGTTGTGGCAGATGAAGTAAGAGTGTTGTCTCAGCGAACTCATACCTCGACAGAAGAAATCCAGTCAATGATTGCGACATTACAGCAAACGACATCTAAAGCCGTTCATCTGATGGAAACCAGCTCGCAACTGGCGCAGTGCTCGGTAGAAGATGCCGATCAGGCGACGGCGGCACTGGATCAAATTAATGATTCGGTAGCAATGATCAGTGATATGGCCACCCAGATTGCAACAGCTGCCGAAGAGCAAACCCATGTCACTGATGAAATCACTCAAAACACAACCACGATTAAAGATGTGACCGATCAGCTAGCGAATGATGCCAGGGAGGCTCGCCAACAGGCTGAGCATCTTAGTGCCCAGGCAACTAACCTGAATGACAAAGTGGCGACATTTGTAGTGTAGTGGCAGTAAGTTGGTTGCAGATATTCTAGGCCAAATAGCCTAGAACCTGAATCTAGACCCTAAAAATGAAAGCCTGTGAAACCTTAGCTGGTATCGCAGGCTTTTTATAGACTTACTCGCTCAGCTGCTGGCCGCAGGCGATTAGTTGGTGCTTGATGTCACTGACATGGTCAACAAGGGGCTCATTGAGGTGGTAAATACCGACAGTTCCGGTCTGGGCTTTTTGATCCAGCGTGAGCGGTACGATATTCGACTGCGAGAAGTGATCAGCCATGCGAAGCGGGTAGGGCATAATTGCTGTGGTGGTCGTGAGGATATCAATGCTGGCGCTGAGTGAGTTGATCTCATAGACGATGCGTTCAGAGACCTTTTTTCTTTCCCGTTCCAGTTGTTTGGGCTGCGGATTCTCTATGAGGTGCTGATAGCTTTCGGAATCCGGTGTGACCTGAAGCAGCGGGTAGTACTCGGTATCAGAGTCTTTTCCCTGATTGAGCAGTAACGGATGGGACTGGTGAACGAACAAGGCTTCTTTGTCCTGGAGAAGAGGTATAAAGCTTACATTACAGCGTCGTGACAGGCCGATAATTTCGTGCCCGACAAACAAGTCAATTTGACCATGGATCAACATATCCATGAGCTTGAGGTGGTTACCGAACTCTAGCTGAATAGAGATAGAAGGGTTATTGTAGCTGTATTGTTGCAGTGCCTGCTTGACGAAAACTTCCCACCAGGCATCGCCTGTCCCCATTCGGATCTTCTCGGTCTTGCGCTCTTTGAGATCGGCCATTTTGTGCAACAGGGCATCATGGCGACGTTGCAGTTCAAGGGCCTGTTCCTGTAATAGCTGGCCATACTCGGTGAGCTCTACACCTTTTGATTTACGGATAAAGAGCGGAACATCAAAGCTCGCCTCCAGCTTTTTCATGTTGCTGGTCAGTGTCGGCTGGCTGAGTCCAAGGTGGCTGGCTGCCTGGCTGATATTACCCAGTTCGGCAACCACAAGAAACTGTTTGTAGCTTTTATCCATAGGAAAAGTAGAGCAGAAAATAATATCGACAAGTCTCACATTTATTTGAATGGAAGAAAATGCTCAATGCCTAATTCTTGTGATCATGGTCGCCTAAATCTGCTTTGATATAGATTTAATCTATATCACTTTGGGTTTTATGTATTTTAAAACCTTAGAAAACAGTTTTATGATATCGGCAATAAAGATATCACTTGTTTGATTTTTGCCTTTTTAGGGAGCCAATATTCATGAAGATGACGCCGAAGTGGTGGCATGATGCTGTTGTTTACCAGATTTATCCTCGTAGCTTTTGTGATTCAAACAATGACGGAATGGGGGATCTTCAGGGGATCATCGGCAAGCTGGATTACCTGAAAAAATTGGGTGTAAACGTGATCTGGCTATCGCCAGTGTACCGTTCGCCAATGGATGATAATGGCTATGATATTTCTGATTATCAGGATATCGCCCCTGAGTTTGGCATCATGGAAGACATGCAGCAGCTACTGGCTGAAGCCAAACAGCGTGACATTCGAATTATCATGGATTTGGTGGTAAACCATACATCCGATGAGCATCCGTGGTTCATTGAGTCACGTAAGTCGAAAGATAACCCGTACCGTGACTACTATATTTGGCGTCAGCCAAAAGAAGACGGTTCTGTGCCAGATGATCAAGGTTCCGTGTTTGGCGGTGGGGCGTGGGAGTATGATGAAACGACAGGTGAATACTACTACCATATCTTTTCAAAGAAGCAGCCTGATCTGAACTGGGAAAACCCGAAGGTTCAGGAAGAAGTACACAAGATGATCAACTGGTGGATCGATCAGGGTATCGGTGGCTTCCGCCTTGATGTGATTGATTTGATTGGTAAGGAAATTGACAAGAAGATCACGGGTAATGGTCCGCGTCTTCATCAGTTGATCCAGGAAATGAATCAGGCGACCTTTGGCAAAAAAGATCTGTTAACGGTAGGAGAAACATGGGATGCCACTCCTGAGATAGCCAAGCTGTATAGCAACCCGGAGCGCCACGAGTTTTCGATGGTGTTCCAGTTTGAGCATATTTCTCTGACCTGGAAGTATGGTGACAAGTGGAATCCAATCGATCTTGACCTGCCTCTGTTCAAACGTGCCCTGACTAAATGGCAGGTAGAGCTGGCTGAGGAAGGCTGGAATTCCCTGTTTTGGAATAACCATGACTTGCCGCGTGTGGTCTCTAAGTACGGTGACGTCGGTCGATATCGTGTAGAGTCGGCCAAGATGCTAGCGACAACGATGCATATGATGAAGGGCACCCCTTATGTCTATCAGGGGGAAGAAATCGGCATGACCAATGTTGCCTTCGAAAGCATTGATGATTACCGTGATATCGAGACCCTGAATTTCTACAAAGAGCGAACCGAGAACGGTGTTGCGCCTGAAACAATGCTGGCTGCGGTACATGAAAATAGCCGTGATAATGCCCGTACGCCAATGCATTGGGACCAAACGGATAATGCCGGATTTTCACAGGCTCAGCCATGGATAAAGGTTAACCCTAACTATCCGGAGATTAACGTAGAGGCTGCCCTGGAAGATCAGAACTCCATCTTCTATCACTATCAGAAGTTGATTGAGCTTCGTAAAGCTTTGCCGGTGATTGTTTATGGTGACTTTGAACCTGTATTTGAAGATCACGATAAAGTATTCGGTTATGTCCGTGTTGATGAGCAACATCGCCTGTTTGTACTCAATAACTTTACCTCTGAAGAGGTGGTAGTGAATATACCGGCAGAGCTGCAAGCTGCTAATGTTGAATGTGTTATTTCCAACTATGACTATCGCCAGCAAATAGAGGAAACGGTGACGTTAAAACCGTATGAGTCTTTTGCGGTGCTGCTGCCTGCATAACGAATACAACATGAATGATTAACTCGCTATAGCTCCATTCATTGTCTTGGCTCTATTCAATAGTTGTTTGGATAGAGCCTTTTTTTATGAGGATGAAATGCTGCATTATCAATATACAGAGCATGATGTAATTTTCACGCTTCCCTATCATGGAGATCAGCTTTATCTGGTTGGTACTTTTAGTAATTGGCAAAAGCAGGGTGCATTTAAGTTTAACAAGGCTGGCCCCCACTATGTGCTTAGAAAGGCTAGGGAGGAACTGAATAAAATAGGCAATTCAGGATATATAGAATATTGCCTATGGGGAGACGATGAGTCTCAGCCTCTTCCGTTTAATAAGGAATACCCGGTTGGTTATTACTTCAATAGCCAAAGCTTTGATAGTCAAGGCAATTACGGGTGCAATTATTTGTTGCTGCCGGAAAATATCAGCCAAACAGAGCTGACCCAAATAGCTGAAGACAGCCAACGTTCATTTAAAGTCAAACAATCAGCGTCAGAGTTCTCGTCCGAATATACCTTGGCAAACTTTCGTCAGGTTGAAGGGGGGAAAATCGCTGAGGGTAACCTTTTTCGATCTTATCATCCGCTTGTTCCATCCCGTTCTGAGCATGTTGCTCTGTGTGATATTGAAGTAGAGCGTCAGGGCGTCGCAATGAAGTTGCTTGAACAGCACGGTGTTCGTACCGTGATTAATTTATCTGAAACATCACAACAGCTGGCCAGTTATATCCGCTCGGCTCCAGCCAGCTATTATAAAACACTGTGGTTGGAGCAGCAGGTTGTAAACGTACCGGTCGCCTACGAGACGGTCTATTTTATGTCAGATCGGGATGAAAGCTTTAATGCCGAGGAGCTTGGTTTTCAAAGCGGAATACAGGCGGTGATCCGATACATCGCGGACAACCCTGGTCCTTACCATGTGCATTGTCGCTTGGGATCGGATAGAACCGGCGTGATTGTTGGCTTTCTGCAGTTGTTGATGGGGGCCGACAAAGCGCAAATTATGCAGAATTATTTGCAGACTAACGAGATGGCTATTGGGGAGTACCGAAGCTTCCGTTTGCTCGAACAGGCTTTGTGTCGCGCATTGGGGGAGGATTGTTTTGACAATGATGTTGTCGCTAAGCGCTATCTGCCTAGTTTGGGCTTATCAGGCGCAGTCATTGACAGGGCCTGTCGAAATTTGGCTTGTAACGCGTAGTTGATACCTGTTTCTAACCAATATTTCCTTATTGGCTTATAACAAAGCCCAGCATGAGCTGGGCTATTGTTCGTCCGCTGCCTATGACAGTGATTATTCGCGATAGAGAATCGTCATCGATTTGGCACTTTGCATATAGGTCGTCTGAACCTGGCGCTGGTTGAGGCGAGATTCGGATGTATCACAAACGATGGACCATTTACTCCCGCTCGGCAGGCGATAGCGGGTAGGGATATCAGAGCTATTGATCAGGAACATCAACTCATTGCCTGTTTTGTATAACCCCAGATAGAGGGCAAAAGCATTGAGTCCCTGCCAGTCCTCGGCTGTCATCATCTGACCGTTGGAGCGGTACCAGTGGATACGGTGATGACCGCGTTCATGCCCGCTGAAGGCCTTAATAAACGGACTCATTACCTGTTTTCGCGCTGCTAGCATTTGCGTTAGCCAAGTATTGAAGCGCTTATCATCCTTGCTGAGCTCCCAGTTGGCCCAGCTAATCTCGTTATCCTGGCAATAGGCGTTGTTGTTACCGCCCTGGGTGTGCGAAAGGCTGTCCACGGCAAGCAAGTGAGGGATCCCAAAACTGAACAGCAAGGTTGTCATCAGGTTGCGTTTTTGTCGCTCTCGTTTGTATATCACGGAATAGTTGGATGTTTCACCTTCTACACCATGGTTGTTAGAGCGGTTGTCGCCGTGCCCGTCACGGTTGTTCTCGCCGTTGGCATGGTTGTGTTTATGATTGTAAGAAACGAGATCATGCAGGGTAAAGCCATCATGGTATGAGATAAAGTTGACGGGAAGCTTGTCCGGCCAGCCTCCGGCACTGAACAAATCCCGTGATCCCATCAGCCGGGTTGCAAATTCCTTGACGTTATTGTTGCCTTCCAGCCAGTAGCTTTTTACCGTGTCACGGAAGCGGTCGTTACATTCGTTCCAACCACGCGGGAAGTGGCCTAGCTGATAGCCGTCAGGGCCAACATCCCATGGTTCGGCAATGAGTTTGACTTGCCGTAGGATAGGATCCTGGGCGATAGCTTTGAAAAAGGCGCTTTGGGTGTCAAAGCGATCTCGTTTTCGTCCCAGTGTGGCGGCCAAATCAAAGCGGAAGCCGTCAATTTGATAGTGAGTAACCCAGTGGCGCAGGGTATCTAACACAATATTGAGGCTTGGCTGGTAAGTGAGATCGACGGTATTGCCGCAACCAGTGTAGTTGAGGTAGTTCTTGTTGCTATCTTGCAGGTAGTAGTTTTTATCCAGGCACTTGAAATGGAATTTAGGGCCGCCTTCGCCACCTTCAGCGGTATGGTTAAATACGATATCCATAATCACTTCAATGCCGTTTTTGTGCAGTTCCCGGATCATGGTTTTCATCTCGGTGACTGCATCGTTAGCTGCATAGCGTGGCTCAGGAGCCATGAAGCACAGGCTGTTGTAACCCCAGAAGTTGACCTTATCCATTTTCAGCAAATGCGGCTCAGACATACAGGAAGTGACGGGCAATAACTGAAGGGTGGTGATTCCCTGAGCTTTAAAGAACTCGATAACTTGGGGTTGGCATAATCCGAGATAGCTTCCTTGGTGCTGTTCGTCGAGTTGGGGGTGTTGCTTGGTGA
>NZ_JAKRFQ010000124.1 GCF_022347985.1 Photobacterium sp. OFAV2-7 | reverse complement strand
GTCTCTGATCCGTCGAGTTATCTGGTCGAAGGGGACCCGGGTGTCTGCCTGCGTAAAGGGGTGACAGTCGCTGGCAATGAAACCGGCGGAACCCAATTGCTCGATACAGAGGTGACTACACAGTTGGGCAAGGATGAAGCCGCGGATAATATTGGCGGGATCTTTGACTTCGTTGCGACAGGTCTGCCGCAAGTGGGACAGAGCTATCGCGTGGTCTTCCCGCAGCGTCGTCCGATCCCGGCCAATGCTGTATACCGTAAATATAAGGAAAGCTTAGGCTGGGTCGACTTCGTTGAAGATGCCGAGAACTCACTGGCCTCGGCACAAGGTGAAGCCGGTTACTGCCCGCCTCCGGGGGATGCTAGCTGGATGCAGGGACTGACAGAAGGTCACTGGTGTGTGCAGCTGACTATCCAGGATGGTGGTCCGAACGATGATGATGGTGTTGCCAATGGCAGCGTGGTGGATCCGGGCGGTGTTGCCGCGAAAGCAACCAGTAACACGATACCGAAAGCACAGGGAGATACCGTTTCTGTCAGCCGAAATGGTCATATCATGATTGATGCTCTGGCTAATGACAGTGATGCCGATGGCCATGCGCTGACCATTGCCAATGCCACGGTGGACTTCGGCTCTGTAGCTGTGGTCAATAACTGGCTGAGTTATACCGCTAAGGATCAGTTCTATGGCGTGGCGACGATTAACTACAGCGTGACGGACAATAATGGCGGAACTGACTTTGCGGATGTCACGGTGAAAGTCGTAAACAGCCAGACACCGGTGGCGGTGGATGATGAAGTGGAAACTGATGATAGGACATCCTTGGTCATTCGGGTACTGAGTAATGACAGTGATCCGGATGCGGACACACTGACTATTGTCTCCGCGGTGGCACAAAATGGGACTGTATCGATTAACAGTGATCAGACCTTGGCGTACACACCGAAAGTCGGATTTGAAGGTGTGGACACCATCACTTATGTGATCCGCGACTCGAATGGCTTGGAGGATACGGGCTTGGTGAAAGTCACAACAAAACTGACTCAGTCAGTGACAGTGGAAAATGAAGCGGGTGGTAGCCTTGGCGGGCTGACTCTGGCATTACTGGCGCTGTTCGGTCTGACTCGACGAGTTGGCAAGCGTGGATGGTTGATGCTGCTGGCGTTGCTGAGTTTTAACAGTCAGGCCAGCTGGTTTGTCGAATCCGATCTTGGTATGAGCAATGCACATGAACGTTCCGGGCTTGAGGCGGGAACTGTTGTCGACAGTGATGATACTGATTTCTACTGGACCGTAGGCGTCGGATATGAGTTCGACTCGGACTGGGCGCTGACAGCACGTTATATCGATCAGGGGCAGGGTAGTGCCACGATCCGCAATAATACGGCTACGCCGGAGGAGTACCATCAAAGGGTGGCAAAGTTCTCCCCTGTGCTGGCAAGCGGAATCGGGCTTGATGTACGTTACTTACTTTGGCAGTCAGAGTCAGTCTATCTGAATGTGAGTGTCGGAGGCATGTACTGGGAAGTGGATTTTGATAGCACCTATCAAGGGAACACCATTAGCAGCAGTGATGATGGTATCGATCCGTACCTGGGGCTAGAGCTTGGTTACGAGATAAATGATAACTGGGCTGTAGGCTTGGGGGCGACCCGCTATTTTATTGATGCCAACGATGTCGACGGTTTTGCCTTAAGGCTTAAGTATCGCTTTGGCGAAGAGGAGTAACATGCGGTATTGGTGGGAATAAGAGCGGAGTTGGTGGCGTTAGTTCAAGCTTTAAGCAATTGATTAAAATGTTGAAAATATTGCTTTACAAGCTTGGCGATGGCCCGTATTATTCGCCGCACTTACGGAGAGATGGCTGAGTGGTTGAAAGCACCGGTCTTGAAAACCGGCATACGTTTGTAGCGTATCTAGGGTTCAAATCCCTATCTCTCCGCCACATTCTAGAAATTGGGCACAAGCCGAGTTTCGTACAGAATTGGAGCGGTAGTTCAGTTGGTTAGAATACCGGCCTGTCACGCCGGGGGTCGCGGGTTCGAGTCCCGTCCGCTCCGCCACTGCTTAAAGCCCTTGTCGTTCGACAAGGGCTTTTTCGTATGCGTCGAATTTAGGGAAATTTGGCGTTCAGCATTCAATGACTGCTAACATGCTTCGATTAGCTTTGATTGTGGCTTTTGTGTGGCGATAGCCTGCATGACGCCAGAGGACATGATAACCATACAGCCTGCCAGTTGTAGTGGGGTGAGAGCTTGGCCGAAGAGCAGCCAGGCCAGCGAAACGACAGCAATCGGCTCGAGGTAGGACAGTGTGCCGAAAGTGGCCGAAGGTAGCTCACGTAGGGCGATAACGGCAAACAGGATTGCCAGGAAGCCGGGGATCAGCCCCGCTATTGCCAGCCAGGCCCATTGAGTCAGCGCGATGGGCTCATCTTGTGCCAGCATAAACGGCAGCATACAGGCGGCACCGACCATTAATTGATACCAGCTGCGGGTAAAGACGTGAACGTGCGGCGGAATGGAGCGATTGATCAAGATAAAGCCGCTATAACACACCATTGCAAGAACGGCGTACAGCATACCGAGCGCGTCCTGCGAGCCTGTTCCGAACTCAAGCTTAAATTCCATCATCATGGCAAAGCCCAATAAGGCAAGTAGGATCAGACCAACAGACTGAGTGTTTAGTCTTTCCGAGAATAGAAAATGGGCCGAGATCGAAGCGACGACGGGAGCCAGGTAAATCGTCATGATGGCATTGGCCATGCTGGTATAACTCATGGCCTGAATGTAAAAAACGATGAAGCCGGCAAGTAAGCCACCGTTGATTATGACTTGCCAGGAAGGCCAGCGTTTAAGGAGCGCGAGTTTTTTATCAATCGCTAAATAGCCCAGCATGATGAGTCCGCCGAGAAAGAGGCGAAAGAAGGTCACTGTTTCTGAGCTGAGGTTGGCATAAACGGCGATGGTGCCAATTGTTCCCATAAAAACGGCTGATAAAGCGGCCAGCACTAGATAGGGTGCTGTGCTGTGAGTCGATTTATCAAAGTTCATTCCGTGTCCTTTTGTTGCAATTTTGTTACTTTCAAATGGCTATCATACGGTTAATTATTAAAATTGCTATTGCAGCGCGCGTCTACTTACGGATTTTTGCTCTTAAGATTTACAACTCAATGATTTTAAGTAAGATATGCATCAATATTGAACGTTGTGCAATTAGTGCTAGATGTAAGATCGAATGATGAAAATAGTATTAGTGGAAGATGATTTCAGCTTTAGGGCCCAGCAAGAAAGCTACTTCACTCAGCACGGGTACGAAGTGGTTCTTTCGACTGAGTCATCGGCAGCCGAGCTGGTCAAAGCTCTGCAACCCGAGATCGTTATTATTGGTCTTGCCAATCCCGGGTGTGACAGTTTGGGGCTTTGTCGTCAGATCAGGCCGCATGTATCGAGTAAAATTTTGTTGTTAACCCCTTTTGAAGATGACATCGAACATGTGGCAGCCCTGGAAATCGGTGCTGATGATTTTATTCAAAAGCCAGTGTCACTTCGGGTTCTGCTGGCCCGGATTCGGGCCTTGCTACGCCGTAAACAGTTTGATAAGCCTGAGAAAAGTGCACCGGTACGAAAGAAAATTGAAGTTTGTAATGATAGGCTTGTTTGTGGATCTCTGAAGCTAAATAATGCACGAAAATGTTGTATGTTGGGAACCGAACAAGTGTCATTGACCGGTTCTGAATTTGATTTGCTGTGGTTGTTGGCCTCGCGATCGGATGAGGTGTTATCTCGTGAGTTTTTGGTCAAGACAATCCGGGGCATAGATTACGATGGTATAGATCGCACCATTGATAACAAGGTAGTGACCTTGCGTAAAAAGCTTGGTGATACGCCGTCGTTTCCAAGGAAAATCATCACCGTCAGAAGCAAAGGGTACTTATTTACACCAGACAGTTGGTAGTGTGCCGAAATAATAATCAAGGTTGAAGAAGATGTTAGGGAAAATATTGAAACGCACGCTATTAGGGATAATGGTTAGCGCGAGCCTGTCGACGACTGCAGCAGCGACGCCCGTCGGGTGGGATGAAGCTGGAAAAGCGTGGTTAAGCCAGCAATCTGCACATTTTTCTGTGCATTTTGTTGAAGGTCATGAACAAAGTGCCGCCAGGGTACTCGATATTGCCGAACGGGTGCGCCGTGAGCAACTGCCGTTTTTTCAGTCTGCACCGCAAGCCAGAACTGAAATCGTACTGGTCGATGACTTCGATTTTTCTAATGGATGGGCTACCCCGTTACCTTTTGCCCAGATCCGTCTGTTCATGAGCCCGCCGGAAGACGGCGGTGATTTGGCTACCAGTGATGACTGGCTTCACTTGCTGATCCGCCATGAATACGCCCACATTATGCATATGGAGCTAGCCACTGGGGCTCCTAAAGTCTTGCAGGGGGTATTTGGGCGACAGGCATTTTTCTTTCCTCATGCCTTAACCCCTTCTTTGTTGCTAGAAGGCCTGGCGGTGTATTTGGAAACCAATGAGGAGTTGGGTTATGGACGTCTTCAGAGCAGTCAATATGCAATGAAGATGCGCATGGAGGTGGCCAGCGGTGATCTTAAAGATTTAGAGCAGGTTGCGGTGGCTAACAGAGAGTGGCCGCTGGGCTACCAGTATCTCTATGGTGCTTATTTTATTCAATACTTGTCAGAGACTTATGGCGAAGAGAAAGTTCAGGCCTTTCTGACTGGTTATAGCCGCCGGATCATCCCGTATTTCTTGCTCAACCGCACGGCCAGACAGTCATTTGGTAAAGACTTCAATGCATTATGGTTAGATTTTCAGGCTTATCTGGAGAAAGAGTTTGCCCCGCAACTGGCCCAGTTACAGCAACAATCAGTTGTTGGTAAAGATCTTGGTATTGAGGGTGGGAAAGAGTTACAGCAGACCCCGTATCTGCAGGTAGTGACTCAGAGCCAAAGCGGCCTGCTGGTCAATCGCAACAACGGAGAAGATCGTCCGGAGATAGCATCGTTTGATCCGGAAAATGGCAGGTGGACACCGCTAACGGCCAGCAAGGATATTACCGCGATGTCATCGCACCCACAGTCTGGATTGGCGGCGTCTCGCCTTGTTCATTATGCCGATGGCAGAAGCTACAATGATTTGTTCCTATATCGTGATGGCCAGTGGCAGCAACTGACCGATCGCCAGCGTTTTCGAAATGTACGTTGGATGCCTGATGGCAAACAGCTAATCGCCAGTCGCAAGGTTGCGGGTGTCAGCGAGTTGTGGTTGGTGGATGCTCAATCTCTTGATCAGGAACAGGCTCCTGTTCGTATTTGGCGCGGTGATTCGGAAACGGTGCTAGGGACTTTCGACATCTCGCCGACAGGCAAAGAGCTGGTGGCTGCGGTGAAACGACCTCGGCAAGGCTGGAACCTGGAGACGCTGAGCCTCGATAGCAAGACATGGCAACCGATAACAGATACCAAAGCGGCTGAAAGCAGTCCGAGTTATCTCCCTGATGGTCGTATTCTGTATAGCGCCGATTATGAAGGTGTATTTGATGTTTATGTGCTTGATCAAAGCAGCGGCGAAGTTGAACAGTGGACGCGTGAGCTAGGCGGTGCACTTCGGCCTGTTTGGCAGCCTGGTGCCGGGCTGGTTTATCAGGCCTATGAGACAGAAGGGTACCAGTTGCGTTATTTGCCGGCACCTCGCGTACTCTCGACTCAACCTATTGAAAATCTGCAGGGCCGCTATGACTATCCGCCGGTCGTTGAGCAGGTGGTAGAAAAGAGCGAGCCTGAAGCCTATAGCCCATGGTCAACGCTCAGACCACATAATTGGTTGCCACTTGTATACATAGATGATGCCAGAACCCAGATTGGCGCACTGACCTTTGGCTCAGATGCCCTGGGACGCCATAACTATCAGCTGGCGGCAACATGGGATTTTGATAACGAGCTGGTTGATGCCAATCTTGTGTATCATTATGACAATCGCTGGATGGCTGTATTAAACAGTAGTCATGATTACGACAAGATGACCTTTAATGGTCGAAGTGATTACCGCATTACCCGTGATGACTATTTTGTGTTGCAGCGTAATCACATCGTAACCGCCTTTGAAGATCTGCTCAGCTTGCATGCCGGCGGGGTGCTCGATAAAGAGAGCCTGGTATCTCAACCTGACTTTGCCAGCATGATTGCGTTTAGGGAAACCAATGAAACGTTGGCGGGGCTGGCAGTAACGTTTGATAACCGTGAAGCCTATCTCAATGTACCGGGTATTGGCTGGGGGCATTATCTGGATGTTGTGGCTGAAACCAACGCCTTGTTTGACAGCGACTATGATGGTCAGAAGTATCAGGCCCAATGGAAGGGAACCTGGGACCTGCCGGGAAGAACGACCTTGACGGCAAGATTGGGGGGCGGCTATGCTGACGATGATGCCAAGCGTTTCCGTCTTGGCGGAAAGGACTTGTTCGAGGAATCGCGCCTGTTTGGCCGCGATACGCAAGCGCTGAGGGGCTACGATGATTCCGTCCAGCGAGGTCATCGCTATGCGACTCAAAGGCTGGAGCTGGAAACCTGGCTGGGACGGATAGAACGTAACTGGTCGTTGTATCCGGTGGGTGTCGGTGATGTGTCAGGCTCGGTTTTTGTCGATTCTGGAGCTGCCTGGGATTCCGGCGATGATCACAAGCAACTTACCGGTGTCGGTGCAGAAATTACGGTCGAGGCTGAGCTGGGATATAACCTGACGCTACCTATGACATTGGGCTATGCCCACGGACTCGATAGCAACCTGGGTAAAGACGAGGTGTACTTCACGGTATCAGGCAGCTTGTGGTAAACGCCCATACCCAAGTCATTCTCGTTGAAACGAGCATCTTGGGGTAGCTTTGGTATAACTATTGAGAATGTTGCGTCACAAGAGGTTGGCATAAACCTAGCATCACTATACTGATAACAGTTTCCATTACGTGAGTCGTCGAATGAAAACCGTCTATCTGGTGTGTGATATTGAGTTAAGCCAGGGAAGTAGCTTCTATGATTATTTGCGGGCCCTGAAAAGTCCGGATTGTCGCTATGTTCTTGTGACGCCAGCTATCAGTGAAGAGGCACGGGTGGCGCTTGAGCAAGATGGCTATCGCTGTCATTGCACCAGCCGCTGGTGGTTGTTTGCCAAGCTGCTATGGCTTTATCCTGCCGATATTGTTCATTTTCATTTCTATGGCTTGGGCCACCCACTCCTGCTGGTGGCCAGAGCATATTGCTCCAAAGTCGTGGTCTCAATTCATCACTCCCTTTCAAATGACACTGAAATGTCGGCTAGGACAAGGTTTAAAAGGTGGCTCTATAGCAAGCTGGTCTCGCGGTTGATTGCTGTTTCTCCCTTCGTCGAAGGATGGTTGAGGCAGGATGTACACCCGGATAAAGTCCATTTGATAACCAACGGGGTGGATACCGTCCGGTTTCATTACCAGGCCCCGGCCCCATTCAATGGCATTTTGCAATGCCTTTTTGTTGGCAATCTGATTGACCATAAAGGGCTCACGCTACTACTGGCGCTCTTTGAAAAGCCTGAAATCGCCGCGATTGCTCGCTTGACGATCATTGGTGACGGTGAGTTGCGACCAGAGATCGAACAGAAGGCCGAAACGAATCCGGCTGTTATCTATCTGGGCCCGAGCTCTCAGGTCGAAAAAGCCATGAAAACTGCCCATGTCATACTGATGCCCTCGCAATGGCATGAAGCGTTTGGTTATGTGGCAGCAGAAGCAATGGCATCAGGAAGAGCTGTGATTGCTCAGCCTAAAGGTGGGCTGGCACAGCTGTTTCAGCACGACTGTCAGGGCTGGTACCTGGATTTCAATAATCCGCAAAGAGTAAAGGAGCTTCTACAGAGATTATATTTATGTCCGAATGATTACTTTGATGCCGGTCGGGCAGCACGTAACTGGGCTGAATCTTATTTTTGTCTGAGTCGTCAAATCCATCAGACACACCTGCTATATCAGTCTCTATTAGGCCCTTCTACGGCAGGTGCCGTGCTCAGCTCCTATCATGGTCGCCGGTGATGAAAGTCTTGTATCTGAGTTACTTCTCGCCACCGCATTTGCATGCCAGCGCAAATCGAAGCCAGTGCTTTGCTCAATATCTCGCCCGGGCGGGGTGTGAGATCCTGCTGGTGAGAGAGCAAAGTCCACTGCGATATAGGAAACAGGAACAGCAGAGCTGTTGGCAGCATGACAGCCTGATTACCAACCAGGCTGTGGCTTCATGGAATATTGAATGTTTATGGCGTCGGGAGCAGGAT
>NZ_JAKRFQ010000123.1 GCF_022347985.1 Photobacterium sp. OFAV2-7 | reverse complement strand
AATGCTGACCTTCAAATGCCCTTTCGGCGAGCCCTGAAGGCTGCTGATCGCATCCTCACCTTCATTGACCAGCACCTTGGCCTTTTGGATAAAGCTGTAGTATTGCTCTCCGGCTTCGGTCAGGCTGAGCCTACGCGTCGTACGCTGAATAAGCTTGGCGCCAAGGTGGGCCTCCAACGCACTAATCCGCTTGCTCACTGCCGACTTGGTGATCCCTAGCTGACGACTTGCCTCGGAAAAACTGCCCAATTCAACCACTGCCGTAAAGACCGGTATTGTAGAAAAAGTATCTATCACCACTGTCAACCTGAGAGAAACAAAGAGTTCAAAATATAACGGGTTATCAATAACAGGGAAACTAAATATATTACTCATCAACAGAAATTCGTTGGTAAATAACATGAAAGCTCATCCACTTAACTTATCTTTGGCGCTATCAGGCGGGGTAACACTTGCCAGCATGATAGCTATCAATAGTGAGCTGGCTGCGTACAGTTCCCCTGTGCTGGCCTCATGGTTTGCGCATGGCATAGGCGCGATAACCTCCTTGCTCGTATTAATGACAGCCTCTCTATTAGCTGGAAAAAAGCTAACTATATTGCCAAAAGTCGGGACGCCTTTCTGGGCCTATCTGGGCGGCATACCGGGTGCGTTTACTGTGGTTCTGGCAGCAATCACAGTCAACAGTCCGCTCGGGCTATCAGGCTCACTGGCACTCATTATGGCGGGTCAGGTGTTGTTCGGTCTTGTCTGTGACGGCTTTGGCCTGTTTGGGTTAACCAAGCGTCCATTAACGCTCACTGACGGCATAACACTGGGGCTCATGGCGACTGGCTGCCTTCTGACGTTATTCGGTAGGGGATAATAATGACAACAATAATTTTTCTCGCACTATTAAACGGCTGTTGCATCAGCTTATGCCGAGTCCTGAATGGGAGGCTCGGCCAAGGCACCAGTGCCTTTATCGCCTCGCTCTGGAACCATGCGGTGGGCTTTATTTTTCTCAGCTTTGTGGTTTATTTCACCGTATCCGAACCGGTTGGGTCGTTAGCAAATGCACCTGCAGCCACCTGGCTTGGCGGTGTGATCGGTGCTTTGTTCGTCGCGCTCAACAGCTATGTATTAACAAGGGTAGGAGCCACACTGACCGCGCTGCTGGTCATCGGTGGACAATTGATCACAGGTGTTATCTGGGAGGCTGTAAGCCATGGTGCCGATCTCACACAAGTGGCCGGTGTCATGTTTATATTGGCCGGGGTTGTCGTAGCCAAGTTCGGTAATATCCCGGGCATAAAGAACAAGACGATATAACCAATACAAAGCGAGGAGTTATGCCAGTCATAACCTCCCCGCTTTATTTCACTCGCGATTTCAATACCAATATTGAGTGCGCCATAATTGATTATCGCACCCGCTATAGATTATTTTTTCACTCGAACAACATATGGGAATGCCTTCGGATGACGATCGAAAGTATTAGCATTATCGGTAATTTCCCTGCCAACAAACAGGCTTAATACGGCATCCATGGCATCATCGCTTGGCTTACGACCATTGATAGACTTGAAGGTGTAAGCCGCTTCACTACCCACTTTATAAGGGATCATATCCGGCAATAACTTGGCTGCGACAGAGTCTGCGTAAGCAACCGGCGCAGGCAGCTTATTATCCAGCACAACAGCACGTAGTACTGTACCTGAAATGGCGTATGCGCGTGTTAAATCAGAATCTGGACGATGTTGAATATGCTCAGACACTTCCATTTTATTGTTAGCCATAAACATATGGGTAACCAGAGGATGAGCAAGCCTGTTTACCTGCACCCATTGATCCTTGTTGTACATGGCACTACTGGCGTAAACATAGATAGTCTCTGGTAACATCTTGTTTGGAACTTCGACAACAATCACGCTGCTTTGGAAGTCTTTGAATAAATCGACACCCTTGCTGAACGTCGACAAATCGAACTTGCCTTCACCAAGCAGTTTGGTCATAAATCCGATAATACCTTCAGAGTTCCCGACAAAAGTATCACGCGCAGCGCCCGACCAGACGCGCATTCCATTATCAAACCTTGATTCCTTTCCGACACCAGCTGTTCCAATTGTCTGGCCTTTGATTCCAATGGCCTGGTTAGCCCCCTCAGCAAGACCAAAAATTAACTTTCCTTTCTCAAGATAGGCAGTAATTGTCAATCCACCAGATTTAAGATCTTTGCTACTCGCAATATGAAAGCTATATATCCCATTCTCGCCAAAAGCCGCTTTGCCATCTTTACCCGTTGTCGGATTGATATTCATCATAAAAGCGGTATAGCCACTCTGTTCAGCGTTAAAGACAAACATATCGGTGAGATCGAACTGGGGATACTCTCTTGATAGATCGGTCTCAAAGTGGTGGCTGGCGATTACAGGGGCAGATAGGACGGCAAGACCTGATAATAAAACAAGCACACTCGTGAATACTACGGCTTTGAATTTGTTTATATAAACGGACATATTATCTTCCTCTTCTTGCTGTTTGAGCAAACAGATAAACAATTCAACTTGGCGCGAAAACGCCAACTCACAACGACAGTATTTTGCTGATGACATAAAATACAGTATTAAGGTTTTATCAGTCCGAACCATGATGGTTAATCCTATTTTTATGTCAGATCGTACATTTTGGATGAACTTTTGATACAAATGATGAGGTTAGAATGTCCCACAATAATCCCGGCCACAAAGACGAAAACAGTGTCAGTGTAGAAGATGGGCCGTGTATTGATGTGTTGTCCGATGTCCTGCGGGCTATACGGCTCTATGCCAGCAGCTACTACTGCGTAGATTTTTCTTCGCCCTGGGGAATTGATGAACCCCAGGCAGATTGCGGGATCTTCCATGCCGTGATTCGCGGAAGTGCCTGGCTGACAATACCGGAACAAAACGACCCCATTTTTCTGTCTGCTGGCGATATTATTGCCTTCCCCACAGGAACACCGCACCAGATAAGCGAGCAGCCAGACAGCCGTACGATTTCCGGTCGGGATCTGTTAGAGATGATTCGTCACAATACCAACCCATATTCTGACGGGCAAAGTGTAGTGACCCTGCTTTGTGGCTATTTTCAATACAGAAAGCAAACGTGCCTGCCTTTATTACGGGATATGCCATCTATGTTACACGTTAAGTCCGGTGACGCCCCTAAGCTCGACTGGCTCAATAGCCTGGTCAAAACACTCGCCTATGAGTCCCGTATCCTGCAGCCCGGAAGCGAGGTAATGGTGGATCGTCTCACTGAAGTCCTCATTATCCAACTGCTTCGATGGCAAATGCGTAACCAATCCAGTACCCCCGGATACTTACAGGCGCTGGCCGATGATCGCCTCAGCCGTGCTCTAAGCCTGATCCACAAACAGCCATCAAAACCCTGGACAGTTGAAGCGCTGGGACGGGCTGTATCTATGTCTCGTACTGCTTTCGCCAATCATTTTCAGGCCACCGTCGGAATGACGCCATTGGCGTATTTAAGCCAATGGCGAATGCATATTGCCTACGAACTGCTTACCGAGAGCACCGAGTCGATGCTGAGTATTGCCGAGCAAGTCGGCTATAAGTCCGAGGCTTCATTTGGTAAAGCGTTCAAGAAAATTATCGGCACCAGCCCCGGACAAGTGCGCAAGATGAGATAGTTGACTATCAGTTTCTACTAAACCTCAACAACTACCTTACCAGTTGCCAGGCCGCTTGAAAGGCGAGCATGAGCCTTTCCGACATCAGTCAGTGAAAAAACATTGTCATCCAACACAGGACGCAGTTCTCCGGCCTCTGCGATTTCAGCCAGCTTAGCGAGTATTTGACCGTGCTGTTCACGCTTATAGTTGTGAAGCATTGGGATAAGCATAAAGACAACATGTAATGATAGCCCCTTGAAGTGAGCAACTGACAAGTCCAACTCCACCATAGAGACAGTTGTTGCGACCTGCCCATTCAAGCTTGCCGCCTCAAACGAATTCGTCATATTGGCACCGCCCACGGAATCGAAAACAACATCAAAGCCGACACCTTGCGTATACTTGGCAACGTAATCAGCAACCGCCTCCGTTTTATAATCGATCCCCTGTGCACCTAACTCTTCGATTAAAGCCAGGTGCTTTTCACTTCCGGCTGTCGCGTAGACATCAGCCCCAAAGTGCTTTGCCAATTGCAGAGCAACATGGCCCACTCCTCCAGCACCACCATGAACAAGCACTTTCTGGCCTTCGCTGATCCCTGAACGGCTCAAACCTTCGTAGGCAGTAATACCAACAAGAGGCAGTGCAGCCGCTTCGCGCATTGACAAGTTCTTCGGCTTACGGGCGATCAATTTGGCATCGGCCAGCATGTATTCCGCCAAGCTACCCTGGAGATCGGCCAAGCCACCAGCACAACCATACACTTCGTCCCCGGCCGCATACTCGGTGACTCCCTCACCGACAACTTCCACGGTTCCAGCAAAGTCCATGCCCAATACGGCCGGCAGATCGGGGGAAAGCGGCAGTTCCTTACCCATTTGGCGGATCATCGTATCGACGGTATTGACGCTGGTAGCAGCAACACGCACCAACACATGACCAGGTTTGACTTCTGGTGTAGGAAGCTCGGCTGGCTCAAAAACTTCCGGACCGCCAAAACTGTTAATAACCATTGCTTTCATGAATAAACCCTCTGCTTGATTGACGGGTTAAGTATAATTACCGAACTAAGAGTTGATAATCAGGCAAAAGGTATAATAAGTTTATAGCTTTCATTGATAATCAAAGATAGAAAAGATGAATATTGAGCACCTAAGGCTATTTGTCCGGCTATCCTCAACCCACAACATCAGTTTGGCCGGCCAGGAGCTCGGGTTATCTCCCGCGGTCGCAAGTTCGCATATCAATAAGCTTGAGCAGGCACTCGGGGTACGCTTGGTGCATCGCACTACCCGGAAAGTCTCGCTGACCGAAGAAGGAGAAGCCTTTCTTCCTCATGCCGAAGAAGTGCTTTCAAGTGTCGAGGCTGCAAGAGCATCGGTAGGAGTGGGAAGCGCATCGCCAACAGGTACCCTGAGAGTGTCTGCCCCTGCCTCGTTTGGACGGATGCACCTGATCCCGGCGCTAAAAGACTTCTTGTCCCTCTATCCCGGGCTGACGGTTGACTTTCGTTTTTCAGACTCAATTGTCGATCTGGTCGAAGGCGGGTTTGATATTGCGATTCGTAATTCCGAACTGAAAGACTCCACCTTAATTGCGCGCAAGCTGGCTCCCGATCACCGGATCATCTGCGCCGCGCCAAACTATCTCGCTCAATTTGGCCAGCCGCATTCACCCGAAGAGTTAAGCCACCACCAGTGCCTCAACCTGATTGGCCTTGAAAACTGGGGCTTTGATACCCCGCTAGGGCGTATCAATGTCAAAACAAAAGGGTGTTTTCGTTCAGATAACGGTGATGCGATCCGGGATGCCTGTGTTGACGGGTTAGGGATCGCAATGAATTCAACATGGAGTGTGTATAAGTACTTACAACGAGGCGAGCTTGTTCAGGTACTCAAAGAGTACCCGTTTGTGTCTGATACCGCGATCTGGGCTGTGTATCCCAGTTCACGACTGTTGGCCCCCAAGGTCAGAGCTTTCATCGACTACTTCGCCGACTATTTCGGCAATCCAACCTATTGGGACCAGCAACTGGATACAGGATGTGGTCATCAGACTAAATAAGAAGAGTGAGGCATTCTCTTTCGACCAACTACTCAACAGTATTGAACTCATTGAGGCAATAGCTCTAAGGTACATGCCTTATCCATTGCCTCTCAACTTTTGCGTCTTAGTTTTGCTCAAATGTACCTGTGCTTTTAATCATAACGGATAGCACCTCTTGTGAGTCACTTCTAGTGTTATGACTGGATGACAAAATGGCTTTCGTTCTTTCTAACCTTGCTAACAGACTTTCCGTTTCACTTTCAACTTGCTTAGACATCTCGGGAGTTGTTTCTTTTTTCATAGCTTCTTTCCAAAAGAGTTTTTGAACTATTGTGAACGTCATAAACAGAGAGGCAGGTTATATGTATATTGCCCATACCCCCTTACCTGATTTGAAGCTCATAGTATCTTTAATTATTATTGAACAAAGTTATTAACTATAAGATTTTCTGATATGTATAATCTGGAACACCTTAGAATGTTGGTCTGGTCCACCGAACAGGGCTCGTTTTCTGCCTGTGCAAGAAAGCTAGGGAAAGCCCAGTCAGCCGTCAGCCAAGGCATTTCAAATCTGGAAATAGATATCGGGATTCAGCTTTTTGACAGAACAACAAGAAAGCCAACCTTAACGGAAGATGGCAAACGAATTTATGCCTACGCCAAGTCGGTTCTTGCGCTGACTGGTGAGCTTGATAGCGTGGTTAAAGCCATACAGAACGAAGAAGAACCGAACCTACGATTGGCATTCGATAATGCATTGTTTACTCATAAACTCTCCAGCATTTTGGGTGCGTTTTCCCGACAGTTTCCCAAGACACAAATTGAACTTCTATCTGTACCATGTACCGACATCGCCGGATTAGTTGTAAATAGACAAGCCGATATTGGCATCATGTTTACAACACCCCCTCTTATTCAAGAGCTGGAGTATTGCTATATTGGCAGTCAGCCATTTTGTGCTGTGTGCCATCCGGAATCTGCTCTTCTTCTCAATGAGAAGGTATCCATCAGCCAGCTAGTCAATCACAGGCAACTTTACCTTCGCGGTATTTCAGGTGAAGGCTTGATGCATTTACCAAAAATCTCCCCTGATATCTGGTACTGCAACGGCTTTGATACAACGGTCAAACTGGTTGAAGAGAATTTAGGCTGGGCTTTTTTACCGCTTCATATGGCAAATAAGGCCATTACTAAAGGCAATCTTGCGACGTTCAATTTTGAACTCGACGATAAGCCCTGGATGATGCCCGTCGATCTTGTCACCCACAAAGGCATAAAAAAGGGCGTCGCTTTCCAGTGGCTATTTGATGAGCTAAAGAGCCTTGTTTGAGAATTTTCAGAAGGATCTTCATCAAGCAGATAAGGAAACCCGGTAAGCCTAATCGTCAAGCTTACCGGAACATGGGTAGACAACCGTACTCAGCTATTCATAACAAACAGAGCTATGGAATAACCCTGTCGAGCACTGACTCAATCGCAGAGACAACATCCTGTGACTTCTGATCATTCAGCGCATCAGGGTGTGGCGAGCTAAAACGGCCGATATCATTATCGAAATACAGCCCGGATGCAGTCGCGAACTCGTCTGACAAAGCGGCACGGCAGAGGATATCGGCACCGATTTTGATGTCTCCCCCCGCCACGCCGAAAGCATCTTTGACCATTTTACTGCCCAGCATAGAAGCAGGGTTTACGGCAACAATCACCGGGCCGTCGCCATTAAGCGATTGCGCCATGCTGCGCGTCCACATAGTCAGCGCCAGCTTGCTTTGCGCGTAGGCTTCACCGTCTGAGAGCTGTGCTTTACCAATCAAGGCCTCTGTATTCACCGGTGCCTGGGCGGCTGACGAGAGATTGATAACCCGGCCCGATGGCCCGAGCAAAGGGGCAAGTTGCTGTGTCAGCAAGTAAGGAGCAATGGTATTAACCGCAAAGCGCACATCCAGCCCATCCTGGGTAATGGTGTTGGCAGTGCTATACACGCCTGCATTGTTAATAACAACATCAAGGTTCGGATGATGCCGGGCAATGGTCTTGGCAAAAGCACTAACATCTGCGAGGGAAGAGAGATCACACACATAGCTGTCAATCTTGCCGCTGCCCGGAAACGCCTTTAACTTGTCTTCGGCATCTTTCAGTTTGCCCGGATTGCGTCCGTGCAACAGCACATGATTCCCCAGCTCAACCAGCTTTTTGGCGGTTTCAAGCCCGATGCCATCGGTCGATCCTGTCACTAGAATAATTTTCTGCATGCTATATTCCTCCCTATTCCTAAATTGGCGACAATAACTAGCTGTTTTTGGAAAATCCGCCATAAGGCTTCATATAGACAGGATTCAAACCGGCGACCGCCTCTTTCAGCTCATCAGTTAAATCGCTGAAAACGACAAAACGAGTAATTTCTGTTGCTTCCATATAAAGAGAACCATATTTCGCCCAGGTATCAAGGTGCTTTATCGCCGCTGCGGCATCTTGGTAACGCTCGTAGACATGCACGGTTTCGCCGTCATCGGCGATAGTCCACTCATGATTCAGCGTCCCTTCTTCATCAAAAGCCGCTTCAGTCAGTTTGTGCATCGCTTCGGCATATCTAGCTTTATCTTTTATTTTTCCTTCAATGGT
>NZ_JAKRFQ010000122.1 GCF_022347985.1 Photobacterium sp. OFAV2-7 | reverse complement strand
GCAAATGGTTCGATCGTATTTACGGACCGAACGATGTTGTTGTCGGCCGTGACGAGTGCTGGCTGGATGTCAATGCCTGGGCATTGCTCTGTGGTGCGGCTACCGACGAGCAGGCCAGACTGGTGATTGATAACTTCAGAAAAGACAGTCTAAACAGCCCGCTGGGTGTCCGCGCGATCTGGCCGCACAACACAACCGGTGAGGAAGCCTACGGTGGTGTCTGGTACGTACTCAATATGGTTCTTATCTGGGCGGCGAATAAATATGATCCTGACTTTTCATTAGAGCTGTTCCGAAAAACTTCGCTGTCGAACCATACCCAGCACTACCCATCTATCTGGGAAGGGGTGCTATCGGGTCCGGATTGCTGGAACGGACCTGAATCCAAGCGCCCGGGCCGTACCTGGGGAGCATGGGGCGAGCAGCTGGCCAGTGAAGAGATCGCCGATGATGACCCGCGCGCAGGCATGTCGATGATGTCGGCCCAGAGCTTCCCGGTCGCCAATACCCACAGTCATGCTTCGCCTATCATGTCTTACATCCGCCTGGCGGGTATCGAGACAAGCGTTGAGGGGCACCTGGTGATCACGCCGGGAATCGGCTCGTTTGAAAGCCCGATCCTGTGTGTCAGAAAAGACGGTTCCGGCTGGATTAAATCTGACCATGAAATCACCGTGGAATCGGTAAACGGCAAGTTCACCGGGACAGGGACGGTGACGTTCTGATTTCTCTTGCTGTCACTCTAGCCCTCTGCCTGTCGCAGAGGGCTTCACCGGCTCAACAGAAAATTCTTGCTGCCACGGTAATAAGAGGTGACTGGCTGACAGGACGTTCGAGCCGTATTCGATAAATACGAGGGTACTATGTCAACTCAAGACAGTTATAAGCTATCGTTCAAGGAAAAAATATCGTTTTGCCTGGGGGATGTCGGTAACAATTTTGCCTATCAGATGGTGGTTATCTATCTGCTGATCTTTTATACCGACGTTTTTGGCATTTCGCCGCTGGCAGCCTCGACCATGTTTCTGCTTGCCAGGGTATGGGATGCAATCAACGACCCGATCATGGGCTTCATTGCCGACAAGACCAATACCCGCTGGGGTCGCTTCCGCCCTTATCTCGGGTGGATGGCGATACCACTGGCGATGATGACCGTGGCCGTCTTCACGGTGCCGTTTGAGGGCATGTCGGAAACCAGCAAGTTGATCTACGCCTATGTGACCTACATTGGTTTCGGCATGGTCTATACCGCCGTTAACGTACCCTATAACTCGATGATTTCGGTCCTTTCTGAAAACAGCATGGTCAGAACCAAGCTGGTCAGTCTTCGCGCGATCATGTCGATGGGGGCTATCTTGCTGATGTCCGGCGTCCCGGCCTATGTCGATATGCTGGGCGGTGGTGATGATAAAACCGGTTACCAGCTTACTGCGGTTATTTTCGGCTCTCTGGCGGCGTGTTGTTGTCTGGCCACCTTTTTCTTCTGTAAAGAGCGGGTAGATATTACCACCCATAAAGGAACAAAGCCGCCGAAGCACAGTTTAGGTGATATTCTGCGCTCCTTCTTTACCAATAAGCCGATGCTGGTTCTGGCCGGGGTTGTCTTGTTGCTGTTCGGCCTGAACGCGATTCAGACCTCTGCCGGTATCTACCTATTTAAGTATTTCCTCAAGGCTGAGGAGATGTTTACCTTGTCGATGATTATCCAGCTCTTCTCGGCCATTGCCGGTATCATTATTGCCCGTATCCTGGTCAATAAGATGGACAAAAAGTGGGTGGTGTTTATAGGCCTGGTACTTGCGCTGGCCCGCGGGCCCGCTTTTCTGACTATGGATGTTACAACGATATTGGCCATATCGGCCCTGGCTGGGATCGGAATGGGGATGGCATCAGGCATTATCTTCAGTTTTGTGCCTGACTGTATCGAATACGGTGAATACAAAAATGGCTTCCGTATCGACGGGATCAGTAACGCTATTATCGGCTTCTTTAATAAGTTTGGTATGGCACTGGGCGGGATCATCCCGGGGGCTATCCTCGAGTTCTATGACTATGTGCCCAATGTGCTTGAACAATCCGATCTGGCAATGACGGGATTTGTGCACCTCGGGGTGACGATTCCGACACTGCTTGTCGCCAGCGGTGCGCTATTGATGGCAGCCTATCCGCTGACCAGGGATAAGCATACCGATATTGCGGCGTTCCTGAGTTCCAAGCGCCAAAAAGCCCGTGATGAGGCGATGGTAAAACTTGAAACCGGTGAGGTACAGCCAGTCTAGCGATTTATGATTGTGGGCCGGACGTGCCCACAATCATCTTTTTCATCAAAAATAACATCCACTGTATTTTATTTTTTGTCAGTTCTGTATATCATTCGCTTCCATTTTAAACATCGTTCCATTTCTATGAAAAAACATGCGCTACTGGCGATGCTTGGTTATGCCTTCAATAGCGACAAACTGAACAACCACCTGTACGGCGTATCACAATCGGAAGCTGAGCGTACCCGGTTTGATGCGTTTGACGGCGGCTGGAGCGGGCAGCTTTTTGTCGGGCTGAGCGCGTATACCCACCTGACAAGAAACGTCAGAGTGATTGGCTCTGTCCGCTATAGCAAGCTCGATAGCGCCTTGGCTGACAGCCCGATCATTGAAAATGATGATTCGGTATCAGGCACACTAGGGGTGGCTTATGCCTTCTGATGTAAGTGTTGGTGAGAGATGAGCGATAAAAGTATCACTGGGCATTATAAAGGTAAGGCAATCCGTTTCCGGGCGCGCGAACACATGCTCGATGTTAAAAAACGCTTCATGGAAGCATATTAGAAGCAGGTTGCCGAGACCGTGAAGCTGACTGCTAAACCCTAAAGCTGTTCATCCCGGATTTGAGCCATTGTTGTTAATCAATCACTGTATATCGAGTTGAAGATTCGTTTACATACGTAGCTTCGTTGAACTTTATTACTCGATAACCATCCAGGTCCATCCCCCCCGAACCCACCAAGCCTGTTGAACACCAAACCAAAAAAGCTGAGTGTAATGTGTCACACTTGGTGGCCTTGTTATGAGTAATTCTGCTTAATGTGATTGTACAACCACTCTCTTTCAATTTCGGTTGCCGATTTTGCTATCTCAATTCGGTGGGCACCCTTATCAACTGTAAGGCGATTACCTTTTTCTGATTCCCGTAGCGATAATGACTTAATCTCTTCAGCACTAATTTCAAAACGCTTGGATTTTGCAAACAAGTCCTTTATATACTCCATTTGAGAATTTCGCTTGTCATTCATACGAAAAGGTGGAATACCTGTATCTATAGATAGGCTTGGCTTGTTAAGTAGAATCTTCTCTGGAACTGGCTTCCTAAATAAGCGAATAATCGTGCAAACCACCAATACGCCAGCAACTGTCCATGCGGACAGCCAAAACATTAAAAAGAGCGAAAATTGTCCATCTAATAATTGTGTTAATGCACTTTTAAAACCTAGAAACCATCCACCTAACCATAGCAGCATGAATACTGCAGAAAAGTAACTACTATGGCCTGTATCAGAATATTTAATACCGATGAGCTCATAGCCATTTAGATTACCAATTTCAACATTACCATCTTGTGGTAGTTCTTTTTTCATGTTAACTCCTAAATTTCCCTTGATTCATAACGCCTGCGATAAGGTGCTCAACTTACCAAGCGCACCGAACTTCAAACCAAAACCACCGAGTGCAACGGATCACCTTGATTGCTTTGTTATGCAAATTCACTAAGAGCTGTCTTATAAGCCAAACACGCCTCGGAGCTTAGATAAGTTTTCATACTCTCGAATAGCTTCCATAGCTCCAGACCATACTTACTCTTGAAATCATCGCTTGCATACACAAGCTCTAACTCATTAGCTACGGTAAGCTCACAAAACAACCTTGCTCGCTCAGCAGTTATCATGAACTTAGTGCCAGTAAATCTGTCTTTGAATTGGATTTGGTCGGATTTACCAAATTGGGGAAACACAGAATCTCGATCACACGAGCAATATAAGTAAACCAAAGCTTCTGCTTCAATACCTATTACATTTATGATTTCTTGCCGTTGAGTTAAAGAAACCATGTTTGCATCAAAACCAGCAGTGCCATAAGCGGCATGAAAAAGCCCAGCAGCTCTTAATGTTTTATTCGCTCCCCAGCTCGCAAGAATAGACTCTGTTCCTTTCAAGTGGGCTTCCAATGAACCATTTAGGTGTTGAAAATCACCAGCACCCAACGATTGGAGCTTCTTAAATTGTTTGTCCATAAACCTTTTCCAATATTCGCATAACGCCTGCAATAAGGTGCCCCACGCAGAACTAACAAAACACACTGAATTTCATACTAAAATCGCCGAGTGTAACGGGTCACCTTGATTGCCTTGTTATGAGTTTAGATGCGCGTGATTCACTCAATATCTAACGAATCCTTAACTTCAAGGATTAACTTAGCAACAGCTAAATCATGATCCCTCGATAGCTGTAGACCCATATACTGAGTTGACTCTGTTAGATACTTGCAGATTTCTTGTGGTGATTTGCTTTGCATCACCAAGCTAAATACTTGCGGTAAATAAGACTGGTATTCATCTCTTGCCCAACCACTATCTGATACTCCGATTGGGTCCCACTTGTAATAGAGAATCTCATCAATTCTTTTATATAACTCTAGCTGTTCCGGAGGTAATTTATGCCCCATAATTCTTCTTTCCTATAATACCCAGCAGTATGACTGGATACTTTATTAACTCATAACATTTTATTCTACGAAATAGAGTCGTATATCTAGCCATCTTCATATATTGGCAGATATAACACCAATTGCGCTAAGTTGCTGATCTTTATCAGAAAAATCATCAGCTCAGCTTCATATTGTATGCTGTCTTATATTTTACACAGTCATAGTAAGAAAACCATGCAGTTATACCGTGAAAGTTTCAACGGATTAAGCCGCAATTTAGAGGACAAACAGTCAACATATCCAGAGAAGCTGTCCTTAAAGGGGAACAGTAGAGCTTTCCTTATAATTTGTGTGTTTATACAGTTACCTGTGGAGAGCTGGCGACATGGGGAAACCTAAACTTTACAGCAAGATGCTTAAGTCCAGGTGCCCGGACATTTTAAAGCGGTATACACCGCTCACTAACTTTCACTCATATATCGGCATTTAGGGTAGCTTGAGCAACCTAAGAATGATTCACCTTGGTTCTTGCCTCGTTTAGCTACTCGTTCAATTAATGCTGATCCGCACTTTGGGCAAGCCTGGAAATCGTCAGTATCTGAAGTAGGGGATTCAGCTGTCGCCATATATGCTTCAAGTTGATTTCGAATATCACTGATCAGGTATGCTCGTCTGGCACCGATTTTGACTAAAGGGATTTTTGCTGAAGTGAAGGCTTCTGATAGAAAGGCATCGCGTTTAACCCTCTCATCTTTTTGGTGGCTGGAATCGTCCAGCTCAACAGCACATAGAACAGATAGAGTATTTATATCGCAAATGACAAAGTCGATGTGTTTTGCCGAAATTTTATTGAAGGCCTGTTGCCATTGAGAGCGACTAAGCCCACTTTGAGGCTTAATAATATCTGCAACTCGAACTTTACCGAATACCACATACTCATCTTTGAGAGCTTGCGTTAGTACACCATAAAACGAGCGTTCCGCGGCAGTAAACAATGCTCCAGTACTTTGATAGTTTGACGAGTCCTGCCTCAAAGTCCTTTTTTTGAAAGTCTTAGCTTTAATTAAGAGAACCAACAGAACAAAGACAGCAACTACCAGGTATAAATTTGGAAATTCCACAGACAGCCTCACAGCATAAGAACAAATTACCAAGTCAAATATGCATCTGTTTGTGTATAGGGTCAAATTTGGGTCTGAGTGCTGTGAGATAGGTTGTCGACCGACATTCAGATGCATCTTCTCTGATAGTGAAGCCGTTTCTATGGCTGGAAAAGTAAATATCGACCAGAGAGAAGCTTTGCTGGGCTGTTACAGTAACTTTTTGAACGCCTGGGCGGGTTATGACATTTCAACTTTGGAAGACGTTCAAGTGCGGATTATGATTGTCTTATGTTAAACGATTAATTTGTTAATTTTTCCGCAATAAGCAATATGCACTGTGTTTAGTATTCGGTTTCTCATTAATGATAAATTGCAAGAATGTCACAATGTCCAAAAAATTAACTAATAACTACATTTTCAGAAAATTCACATGCGGTCTGTCTAAAATAGAGACCGCTAAACTATGTTTCAAAAATGTGAGGACCATCACGTGCTGGGACTCGGGCCAGGAAATACCTCCTGAATGTAAAAGGCTAATGAAACTGTACTGTTGTCGTGATCTTGAGGCGATCAATGAAAATTGGCGAGGCTGGAAGATAGTAAAGGGGAGATTGGTTACGCCTAATGGTTGGACGCTAACACCCGACAGGATAGTAACAGGGAACGCATTACTGGAAATCAATGCAGATCATGATAGGTATTCAAAGGCTGTGATCATGCAAACAGCAAGGCTATTGAGAAACTTACCGTAAGTTGTACTAGCCCTTGGTCTCTCTGTTTCCCCAACTAGGAATCACAATATTAAACAATGTGACGCTCACTTTCGGAAAACGAGCATTGATTGTATAAATTCTAGGGGCAACGGTGTTAGCCAAGTGCAACTAACTCCTAAAGTGACAAAAGTAGTTCCGGGTGGCTAAAGCAAACATCACCCTTATTTTCCTATTGGTGCTCATTGTATGGCCTGCAGAAATCCCAATAACTTCGAGCGTATGTAAAACACTACGAATTAAAAAGGCTTGTGAGCAAGCTTTTTCCATCATTGATCTTTGTTTACCTGTAGTCATCTATAGAGATGGTCTTATGATACTACTGCATCAGCTAAGCAAGCCAATTGACCTACCCAGCCCGAAAACTTCCCTGTCCTAACTTGTCATCTTCGGTGAGATTCTTGCTATTCCGATATTTTTCGAACATTGTCATAAAGTCATCATTAGAAAGTAATTCGTATAAAAAATCGTCATCGTTAATAGCAGAACTTAGTACCAGTGCCTTAAATTTCGGGTTTGACATATAATATTCTTGCATCTTTATTGTTTCCTCAGCACTCAAGTTCGCGATCAGGCCTAACACACCTTCCGCTGTACTGCTATCACTAAATAACTGCTCATATTTTGTTTTCGTGCTTTGAAAGGTGATATCAATCTGGTGATATTTCTCTTTCATATCATCAATATTTGTGGATAAAGACTTAATTTCCTCCCTTAGTTCAGTCTGTAATTCAGCAGATGAATTCAATTGAGACTGTAAGTGATTTTGCTCAATTTCCGCTGACTGACGAAGTTGCTTCTGGTGTTCTAATTCTTGAACCAAGTTATCTTTTTGAGACTTAAGAGTACTTCTTTGAGCATCCCAATCATCTAAGTCACGGCTCAATCTATCACGCCAGTACTCTAAACTAGATTCAGCTTGAGCTTTGCTTGCAGCTCCAAGACTTTCATACTTATGTTTTTGTCTATCGTGCTGTGCTTCAAGCCTAGCTCTGTCAATTTTTTCGTGCTTGGCTTTGTCTATATGGTGCTGTATCCAAGGTAACCCAAATGTGTAGGCCAGTGCTAATAGTGCTGGATAGGCAAAATTCTTCAGTATCGAATTTGCCCATGATGCCAATGTGTAATCTTGTGTATGTTTTAATACCTCTAATTTCATTTCAGGACTGCTATAGAAAAAAGTCAGTATTTCTGTGTGGTTTACTGCGAACCATGCAAGAATAAATGATCCAAGAATAGGCGATTTAAGTCTATTAGCTGCCGCCTGTGTAAAAGCTGATACGAGTTCTTTCATTATTTTTTCTCGTGAGTATTGAAAGGGTTAGATAGTATCACAGATTAATAATTGGTAGGGTCAAGTATTGTCTTGTTTTATTTATGGCAACTCAACATGAACAGAGCGCTCATGTTGAGGCAATATCTCAAATCGGAAGTTTCCTACCGTGAAGATGCCGTACTGAGTGAAGATATTTATAGCCACCATGACAGTCAATGGCGACCTATGCCCAGCACGCTTGGATAGGCCATCATACCCAAAACCTTTCCCCCCGTATTACTAGACGGGGTAACCAAAAAAGCGCACTAAATACCATATCGAAACGAAGGGTAAAACACATTACCTGATTGTATCACGTTATTTGAACGAAAATTTATCATTGCAATGATGTGAAATTCTATCAATCATTTTAACAAATAATTTCGTTGCTCTCCAAAAATCATCATTTGAAAATGGATAATAACCTTCCTTATCAACATTAATCCCAACTTCTTTTGCTTTCCTTAAATAAGTATCA
>NZ_JAKRFQ010000121.1 GCF_022347985.1 Photobacterium sp. OFAV2-7 | reverse complement strand
CGTGCTCGGCCATGTCGAGAAAATCACCGCACGCCATGGCGAGATCCTGCAGCTTCGACCAAAAGCAGCTAACAGCAAGTCGCTAACCGAGGCCTATGGTGCCGACGGACAACCGATCAAAACCCTGCCCCGCGGGTTTTATCTCAAGACCCACTTTACCGCAGAGCTGCTGGAACGTTATTTCATCTTACAGTGAAATCGTCATATCTTCCCGGCAGTCAGAGACCTTGCCATCCGGAGAAAACTCATCATAGGGATCCGTCACCCGCAATATCACCGAAGTGATCCCCAGCGGACGGAGGAGATCCTTGACCTGCTCGATGGACTGAAAGCGGACCATCTCGTCGTTGTCGTCCTTCAGCGGCTCAAGCTGATGCTTAAACTCCACTTCCATCAGATAGTCCGAGCAACCGGCATAGCTGGTCACAATGCATTTAGGGACTTTTCCATCATCAACTTTAAGCCAGTGCTTCAACTGCGATAGTTTCATTATAGCTCCTCGGATCCTTACCCAGATGACCAAACATTATTGTTATACCAGTCTATAACTATGTGTCACGATTACCATATCGGCAAGGTGTAACCAACAGCTTCCCCTCACGCACTGAACTTGCACACCTGACCTTCTCACCCACGGACAGACAGGTTATATTCAATAGATAGCAAACAGTCCAAGGAGGGCTTATGGAATATCACCGACTCCCCCACTCATCGCTCGAGGTCAGCAAAATCTGCCTCGGCACCATGACGTTTGGCGAGCAGAACAACGAATCGGAAGCACACTGCCAGTTAGATTTCGCCTTTGAACGCGGGGTAAATTTCATTGACACTGCCGAGATGTACCCGGTACCGCCAACAGCCGAGACGCAGGGACTGACCGAAACCTATATCGGCAACTGGCTTGCCAAATCCGGCAAGCGAGACAAGGTGGTGCTGGCTACCAAAGTGGCCGGTCCAAGGGGACTTCCTTATATCCGTGACAATATGGCACTGGACCGCCGTAATATTCACGATGCTGTCGAAACCAGCCTCAACCGACTGCAAACCGATTATATCGACCTCTATCAGCTTCACTGGCCGCAGCGGGAAACCAACTGCTTTGGCAGCCTTAACTACCAATATGCGGATGATCATTCCGGCGTGACGCTGACTGACAGCCTGGAAGCCCTGGCCGAGCTGGTACGAAGCGGCAAGATCCGCTATATCGGGCTATCCAACGAAACGCCGTGGGGCGTCATGTCATTTCTTCGTCTTGCCGAGAAGCATAACCTTCCTCGGGTCATTACTATCCAGAACCCTTATAACCTGCTCAACCGCAGCTTCGAGGTCGGGTTGTCGGAAATCAGCCATCACGAAGGCGTCGAATTGCTTGCCTACTCCCCCTTGGCATTCGGTACGCTAAGCGGCAAGTATCTCGATGGCGCCCGGCCGGACGGTGCCCGTTGCACCCTGTTCGAGCGATTCTCACGCTACTTTAATCCACAGGGCCTGGCCGCCACCCAGGCCTATATCGATATCGCCAACAGGCACGGTCTGGATCCGGCCAAGATGGCGCTCGCCTTCGTCAACCAGCGTCCTTTCGTCGCATCGACGATCATAGGTGCCACCAACCTCGAGCAGCTTGAGGCCAATATCGACAGTGTCAACCTCACGCTCGGCAACGAGGTACTGGCCGATCTGGAAGCTGTCGGGGTAACCTACTCTAATCCATGCCCATAGGCTCCTCCGCTTAACCCTTTCAAAATGAAAAGCCCCCGTCAGACGGGGGCTTGGTAATATGTGCTTTAGCCATTACGCCTTGCTCGCTACGTTTTTAGAGCAAGGCGTTACGATTATGTCACGAGTCTAGACTTATATTCTCGCCTTAGGTGACGGATCATACGACCGGCCTTATCGGACAAGAGGTAGTTTTCCACGCGGTAGTCTTTACCCACACCGATATCTTGTAGCAAATGATCTGACAGGTGAGGGATATCCAGACGGATCCGGCGGTGCGCACGACGCCAGGCGGCATCTTCACGATGAACGTCAAGACGAATTAACAAGACTGCGATACGTAAATAGACTGATTGGCGCATAATAGTGCTCTCCATTAATTAGATTATCGGAGGGACACGGAAACTGCCGTAGAAAGCTAACAACTTGACTCGCCGCGACAGATATCCGCGGCCCATTTACACAGCGGATTGCTGTTAGTGGTTGGTGTGCTTCAAGAGATCACCAGCAGGACGCAGACATTTCAAGATACTGATAGTCATCATGTTTTCCTCCTGGTAATAAATGAGAATGGGATAAAGTTGGGTTAATTTTAACCAGCCGAACGAATAAAACAAGCATATATTAGCACTCAATTGCATAAAAATACTTTATGCTGGGAGTGTGCGCTCAAATATTCATATCCGCCAAAAATAACCTCTATCTGACCGATAAATCAGCATAAATCAATCAGCGCTTTTTCCTGAAAAAAATAAGCTTGCCTTTGTTCTCAATCGATTAGCGCTAGCAAAAAACTATAAAAGCGCCCAGAGGCGCTTTTGGCAATCATCAGCTTTGCCGGAAATGCCGGGGAGGCGGTACAAGATCATGCTTATTCAGCAACCGGTACATCGTCGCCCGCGATACGCCCAGCTCTCGGGCGGCAGCAGAAATCTGGCCTTTGTTATTTTCCAGTACCGATAACAGCGCACAGCGCTCAGACTCCTCGCGAATCGTCTTCAGGCTCTGCTTGTCATCGCTCAGCCGCGGGAGATCCAGGTGATCGGCTTCGATAACCTTGCTCTCCGCCAGCAGAATCGCCCGCTTCAGCTGGCTGATCAGTTCACGGACATTGCCCGGCCACGGGTAGCTCAATATCAGTTTCTGCGCGTCGTCCGACAGGGACTTAGCCATACTGTTATATTGGCGGGCAAACTTCAGCAGCAGGTATTCCGCCAGCAGCACGATGTCCTCTCCCCTATCACGGAGGGCCGGCACAGCCAGGCCGAGGACGTTCAGGCGATAATAAAGATCCTCGCGTATTTTACCTTCGGCCAGTAGCTCTTCGAGCGAGTGGCGAGTTGATACAATCAGACGAAGATCCGATGTTACCTGCCGCCCGCACACTGTTGTAAAACAGCCGTCCTGCAACAAGCGCAATAGCTCCTGCTGGCGCTCATCTTCCAACATGGAGATTTCATCAAGAAATAATACCCCTTTCTCGGCGGACCCGAAGCAACACCGGCCTGAGCTGCTCAGACTGCCCTCGTCAATCAGCCAGGCCTCATTGACCGACTCGCAGCTAACGGTGACGAAGGCCCCCTTGGCCCGAGTCGAGGCTTGGTGGATCGCCTGGGCCACCAGCTCTTTGCCCGTTCCTATTTCACCCTGCACAAATACCGGCATATCAGCGGCAGCCATACGTTTCACCTGATGGCGGAGCTTTTTCATGACAGCGGTATTGCCCTGCAGCCCATGCTGACCGAACTGTCCCAGCTCCGGCCATACCTTGCGTTCCAGCCTCAACATCCCCAACTGGTGACCAATGGTTTTGAGTAACTGGGACTCCGGTACCGGGGAGGTAAAATAATCGATACAGAAGTTGACGATAAACTGACAGGTCGCCTCAGTATCAAGCTGCTCCTCACGGACCAGTGCCAGCCACCGTGCCTGCTTATTACGGTTAACCACCCCGGCAATACCATTGAGGCTAAAGTTATCCAGCGTCAGATCAACTACCCCGATACAGGGGCCCACCTCCAATAGCAGCGACTCGGCAGTTCGAAGATCACTGCAGCGATAGCAACGCCACCCCGCCTGTTCCAGTGTCGTAATCCAGGGTATATTGTCTCCCCCTAGAACGATTAATGTTCCCAGGGCTGAAGCTCGCTTCAATTCTGTCTTCATTCCGTTACCGCCTTTCCATCTGCCAGTACTCAAACATCAAATCCAGTTGCGAACGGCTTTGGCCTATCGTTGTAAAAAACTCTGCTTATTTGATGATAAGTCGCTCTCGCAAAATAATGCAACTCGTTTACTATTATAATCAATATCTTGGTAATGGTTTCACATTATTTATCGTCCCAAAACGCAAAAAGCGCCCGAAGGCGCTTTTAAATCATCATCTTACTGTGAGTTAACTCACTGTTGCCGTTTCAGGCTGGGCATCGTTTGCCTCAACACCAATCTCGTTTTCACTCTTAGCAACAATGGTGTTGACTGCAGTATCACCGACTACGTTCGAGCTGGTACAGAACATATCATTGATACGGTCAACTGCAGCAACAATCGCCAGACCTTCTGGTGGCAAGCCTAGTTGGTGAAGCAGTACGCCAACCATTACCACACCGCCGCCCGGTACACCACCAGCACCGATAGACAGTAGCAAAATAGTCAGTCCCAGAGTAAACAGGTCAGCGCTGTTGATTGGCTGGCCGAACGCATTGGCGACAAAGATAGTGGCCAGTGCAATGTAGATGGATACACCAGACATGTTCATGGTTGCACCCAGCGGCACACCGAAGCCTGCAACAGACTTAGAGACACCAATCTTGTCTGTCAGAGTACGCATTGTCACCGGAATCGTCGCATTAGAGCTAGCCGTTGATAGCGAGAACAGGATCTGCTCGCGAGTATGACGCAAGAACTGAGCCGGCTTGATACCCGTTGTCAGGCCAACCATCATTGGGTAGAAGAAGAAAATCCAGAATACCAGCATCGCAACAACCAGCGCGACATAACCCGCAACCGACATCAGCGTATTGGCATCCAGCGTTGCACCTAGCTGAATCATCAGGGCAAATACACCATATGGTGCTAGACCCATTACCAGGCCAACCAGCTTCATCATGATTTCGTTTGCCATCTTGAATGTCTTGATGGCTGGGCCACCACGGCTATCAAGCGCCTGAATTGCAAGACCTGTCAAAATCGCCATGAAGATAATCTGTAGCATATCTCCACTTGCAAAAGCTTGTACTGGGTTGCTTGGTACGATGTTAACAATCAGTGAGAAAATATCTGGGGTTTCAGTCGTTGTCAGAGTGACAGTTTCTGATACCGTCCCGGCGAGGTTCGCGTCAGCGCCTGGCTGGAAAATCATCCCAACCGTCAGCGCTGCGGTGATCGCAATGATGGTATTAATAATGTAGAGACCAAAGGTTTTACCACCCAAGCGACCAAACGCCGTAATGTCTTTCAGATCAACGATGCCGCAGACGATCGAGACATACACCAATGGCACAACCAGTAATTTAATCAGTGATACGAACATACCGCCGGCACCTTCAGCCAGGCCAAGTACATAGGTATCCATCAGTGTCACGCCGTTAAACAGGTACTGAATCGCGGTACCTATAATCAGGCCAGCAAATAGGCCTGCGAATATTTTTCCTGATAGCGATTTCTTCATCGTCCATCTCCAGTAGGTTGTGCTTGTTAAAGTTTCGCTTACTTCCTGTTCCCACTGTTCCTCGTGGGTTGGGCGACATTTTACACAGTTAAATCCGACTGAAAAGAACAAATTTTACAAATAAACTACAATTAAAACACAAAATTAAACACTATTAGATCAGACAAATCACAGCACAACAAACTAATTCATTTAGATATCTGTAACTTATAGGCACGAGGAATAGAATAAAATTCGCAGAATATCATTCTGTTAAGAAGGTTGAAAAATACTGTTAATGTGAATCCAATCACACACAATAATCCACTATAGGAATAAAAAGTGAACATTTTCCACTATTGGAAATTATCGGAGAGAGGGAGTTAGCCCCAGCCCGTTTGGCTGAGGCTAGCAAGCTTCTAGCTTCCTTGAGACTGCGCGATCTGGCGACAGGTACCTTTTGTTACTGTATCGGTAGTAAAGCCGCCATTACCGGCATACCAGTAGCGGACGCCCAGGCCATTGTCGATTGCCTTGCCGAAGGTATCGCAAACATACGGAAAAATGTCTTTCTCAGCTTCCGCCTTATGCGTATTCCAATACCAACGCGGATTAGGCAAGCGGAAGATAACAGTCAGCAAAGACGTCTCTTCGTCAAACTGGAACGTCTGAACGCCACCGCGGAACGGGGTAGAAGGCAGGTCATTGAGTTCTTTCAGTTTTTCCTTGTACACATCCGGCAAGTTACCACTGTAATCCGATGGCGGCGGAACCAGTTTTGTCGACATACAGCCAGACAGCAAGACGGCAGAAATAGCCAATGACGCTATACGGAATTTCATGAGGATCCCTTTTAGTTATTGATTATGTGATTCATTTGAATGCAATGATACACAAACACAATGCAACAAGGGACACTTGACAGTATAAATTGCTGATACACTAGATAAAAAAAGCCACCTTTACGGTGGCTTTCGATAATCAAGCTCAGCTTAGCGCTTACTGGCCGTTCTGCGGACGCATTGCCGGGAACAGGATCACGTCACGGATAGTGTGCGTGTTGGTAAACAGCATCGCCAGACGGTCGATACCAATACCCTGACCTGCTGTCGGCGGCAAACCGTGCTCCAGTGAAGTAATGTAATCAGCATCGTAGAACATAGCCTCGTCATCACCTGCATCTTTCGCTTCAACCTGTGCCTTGAAGCGCGCATCCTGGTCTTCTGCATCGTTAAGCTCAGAGAAACCATTCGCCACTTCACGGCCGCCAATGAAGAACTCAAAGCGGTCAGTGAAGAACGGGTTGTCATCGCTACGGCGTGCCAATGGCGAGATATCTGCCGGGTAACCCGTGATGAAAGTCGGCTGGATCAGTTTAGGCTCTGCCGTCTCACCGAAGATTTCCTCTAGCAGCTGGCCACAAGTCCAGAAGTCTTCCACTTCTACGTAAACAGACTTGGCAATAGAGACCATCAGATCGCGGTTCTGCAGATCTTCTTCTGTCAGCGCCTGGATTTGCTCGTGGTTCGGGTTGTAATGCTTGATCGCCTCGAACATGCTCATACGTGCGTATGTTCCGCCAAACTCAACCATTTCGTCGCCGTAAGGCATAGACGTCGAGCCCAGTACCTCTGTCGCAACAGCAGAAAGCATCTCTTCGGTCAGATCCATCAGATCTTTATAGTCCGCGTACGCCATATAGAATTCCATCATAGTGAATTCCGGGTTGTGACGCGGAGACAGACCTTCGTTACGGAAGTTACGGTTGATTTCGAACACGCGCTCGAAGCCACCCACAACCAGACGCTTCAGGTACAGCTCAGGGGCAACACGCAGGTACATATCGATATCCAGCGCATTGTGGTGAGTGATAAACGGACGTGCTGTTGCACCACCCGGGATCACGTGCATCATCGGTGTTTCCACTTCCATGAACTGCTTAGCGACCATGAAGTTGCGGATAGCCGTTACCAGCTTAGAGCGGATAATAAAGGCAGTACGAGAGTCCTCGTTCACAATCAGGTCAACGTAGCGCTGACGGTAACGCATTTCCTGATCGGTCAGGCCGTGGAATTTCTCAGGTAGAGGACGTAGCGCCTTAGTCAGCAGCTCGTACTCGTTCATGTTCACGTAAAGATCGCCCTTACCCGACTTATGAAGCTCACCTCTCACACCGATGATGTCACCGATGTCCAGGCCCGAGTATTTCTCTTTCAGCTCTTTCTGAACCGTTTTATCTGCATAAGCCTGAATGCGGCCAGACACATCCTGAATCGCCAGGAATGGACCACGTTTAGCCATTACACGGCCAGCAATTGCAACCACGTTGCCAGCTTCCGCCAGTTCTTCTTTAGATAACTCGCCGAATTTAGCCTGCAGGTCTGCCGCTAGGCTATCGCGACGGAAATCGTTCGGGTGGCCGTTTGCCTTACAGTTCTCGCGGATCATATCCAGTTTCGCGCGACGTTCGGCTATCAGCTTATTCTCATCTTGTACTTGATCTGTCATGGTGAACCCTTAAATAGTTAACCGAACTCGGTTACAGACCTGATTTCAGGCTAGCTTCAATAAAACGGTCTAAATCGCCGTCTAGTACCGCCTGGGTATTTCGATTTTCTACCCCGGTACGTAAATCTTTAATTCGGGAGTCATCCAGAACGTAGGAACGGATCTGGCTGCCCCAGCCGATGTCAGACTTAGAGTCTTCATTGGCTTGCTTCTCAGCATTCTGTTTTTGCATCTCAAGCTCAAACAACTTCGCTTTCAGCTGTTTCATCGCCTGATCTTTGTTCTTGTGCTGAGAACGATCGTTCTGGCACTGCACCACGGTATTGGTCGGAACGTGGGTAATACGAACCGCCGATTCGGTGGTGTTAACGTGCTGACCACCCGCACCTGACGCACGATACACATCGATACGCAGATCGGAAGGATTGATTTCGATGTCGATATTGTCATCCACTTCCGGGTAGATAAACGCAGAGGCAAATGAAGTATGACGACGGCCGCCCGAGTCAAATGG
>NZ_JAKRFQ010000120.1 GCF_022347985.1 Photobacterium sp. OFAV2-7 | reverse complement strand
CAGTCCAGCCCTCTTACGCTGATCTGCCCCCCTTCGATATTCTCGATAGGCAATACCGCTGCGCCAATAGGATTAGGGCGGTGCGGTGAGCGTAATGCAAAGGTTCCTTTGGTTTGGCTACCCTTGCAGGTGCGCTGGACAACGACTGTTCGATCAGCATTATCAAGCCAATATAAAATTAGAATGTGCTGGCCGACAATGAGGCCCTGCAGCCCATCATGATAGTGTTCATCCAGGTTTATGTGACACAACGGTCCGTTCGGCTGAATGTTGTTCGGGCAGTCTTCAATTTTGGTGTAAGGCGTCTTTATACAACCGATATAGGTGATTTCAGAGCTCATCATGTTGTCCTTATTCTATTGTTCGTTTTTAGTGGTAGAAATGGCGTAAATTAAGATGGTCAGCAGGATGATCGAGCCGCCGAGTACACTTGTCATTGGTGGGATCTCATTGAAAAAGCTAAATGCCCAAATTGGCGCGAGAACCGCTTCAATCATTAGGATCATTCCTACCTCGGGAGCCGTGATGTAGCGCGTGGCAGTTTGTGACAGTACACGCCCGAAAGGCGCGGTGAATAAGCCCATAGCCCCCATAATTAGCCAGGTGTTTAGGCTGTAGGCTGAAGGTGTGGCGACGAAGAACATCGCTAGAGCCAAGAATAATCCGCCAAAACCGACACTTGCCATGCGGCTGACATTCTTATATTTGCGCAGCAGTGTCTGATTGAGGGATAAACAGGTGACGGCGAACACAGCCAGCCCGTCACCGATGAGATTGCCGGAATCAAAGGAGCCTGATACCACAATAACGATCCCGATCATGACAGAAATGATCGCTATCTAGGTTGAACGCTTTGTCACTTCTCCCAGTAACAGCCAGCTAAATACTGCCGCTAGCGCCGGTGCCGCACTGAGAATAACGAAGGTGTTGGCGATCGAAGTATGTTTGATACTCAGCACCAATCCTGTTGCACTTCCTAACATTAACAAGCCAGAGAGCAATACAGGCCAGCCGCTTTCGCTTATCGCTCTTATCAAGCCACGTTCATCTCTCAGCTGGATGAAAATTGGCATGGATATAGCGGTAAACAAACCAAACAGAAAAGCGGTATCAAATCCGCTAACACCTGAAAAGCGGATGAAAATTGGATCCAGGCTCATTAGCAAAACCCCCATCAGGGTGATACCCACACCCATAGTGCGAGCACTCTTGAAGCTGCTTTTGTCCATCATCATATTTGTCATTTTTCACGCCTCTATAAAATCATACTGGCTGGTATGATTAATGGTTTATGAGGTGAGCAGAAAATGGGAAAAATCGAGCAAAATAAAGAGATAAAAAGGCGGGCGATTTTAGCTGCGGCACAAGAGATTTTTTTATCCGAGGGATATGTGCTGTCCAGTATGGACAAAATAGCGGCGCAGGCTCGAATGACAAAACAAACGGTATACCGATACTTCCCGACAAAAATCGATTTGTTTCAGGCAACGTTGCGTCACATGGGAGAAAGTCTTGATGATAGCTTCCTTACCCACCTACAAAACCCAAACACGCACGATGCCTTAACAGGTTTTGCCAGGGAGTTTATCGGCTTTCACTTATCGGATAACCACATTGCCACATTCCGGCTATTGATGGCTGAAAGTGCGAAAGCCCCTGAAATTGTCAGCATTTTTCATGCGATAGGGCCTGATGATACGCATGAAAAGCTTGCGTCGTTTTTCTCTGAAAGACTCGATGTCAAAGATACGGAAACAACGATAAAGCTTTGGCTTGGAATGTTGCTATCACTGAGATCGGGTGTTTTGATGGGAAGAGAAAAACCGAGCCAGCGCCAGATTGATGAGCATGCCAGAAAAGCGACTGATTTCTTGCTGGCTGCCATTGCTTGAGGAGAGAATAGAGTATTGAAGAGGTCTTCTCTTTTAATTATGCCAAGGCTATAAGGTGTAGATGTACATTTCTAACAGGGCATAGGTAATGAGAAAGTAGCAGGTAAAAATGTCAATGATATTGATGAGCAGTTGATAGCTATCTATGTACATAATACTTATTATTCCGAATTAATTGCTCAAAGCGGGTTACAGTTTGCAAAGCTGCATTGAGTTAGCAATGAGTTGCTTGTGAAACCCGCTTTAAGCCTGATGATCAACCGCACTCAATACGAGCTCGAGTGATCACTCATTATTTCTTGCGGCCAGTGTATAGGTCTTATGCGTTTGCCGCGTTGTCTGCTGGCCGGTATGGTTCTTCTCGCACGGCATGAGACAGGACTAACTTGATGATGTAGATCGGCGCCAGCCATTCAAGTCCGCTCAGCGGCATAAAGGCACTTTGGTTAATCATGACCGCCAGCATCACAATGGCCAGGGCGACAGGACGATGCAAGTAGAGCGGTAATACGTGGATCAGCACGATGGACGCGATCATCATGCCATACCAGAACAAGGCATAACCCCATGTGACATCAAAACACAGTGGTGCCAGGAAGATCTGGAAATGGATGATTGGAAAAACAAATTTACTTTTAACCAGCTTCGCCATCATTGATTGCGGTAAAACTTGCTCCGAGTAGAGGAAGCGTTTCATGGAGCCCAATGAATTGGTGAGTACACCACCAATCATATCGATAGCTAGAAAACTGGCTACGGCAATCTGCAGCAGGCTCCATTCTAAGTTCTGCCAAGAAAGAAAATACAGGATAACCGGTGCCAAGAAGGCAGCGTAGCTAGCCAGTATACTTTCGGCGCGTGTGGCACCGTGGCCTGTCGTAAAATTGAATTTCCCCTGACAGTTCCAGTCGATATGGGCATCTTTGATGGTGTGGATGTTCTCTTTCATTATTGACTCCTGAGTATCTTCGCTTTCGACTACAAGCACTCTTTGTTGAAGATCCGGCACCACCTGTAAGATGTCGGTGTACAAAATCAAGCCTATATAGTCCACTTGGTCCAAATAATAGTGGCTGATTTTTTAATCGTCAATCTTTTTGGTCCACTCGGTCCAATAAAGATCTGCAACTGGACTCGTTGTGGTCGATCGTTTATTGTCCAAGTGGTCTGAAACAGGAGGGAAATATGCCCAAAATCATTGACCATGAGGCTTATCGTCTGGAGCTGGCTACAAAAGCCGTAGATGTGTTTATCGAGCATGGCTATAACGGCTTGGGTATGCGGGGCATTGCCGACGCAATCGGCGTATCAAAAAGTGCGCTTTATCATTATTTTCCGAGTAAACAGGAACTTTTTTCTGCCTGTACTGAAATTATCACTCAGCCGAGTAATTTATATGGAGTGGCTGAAGGCGAGGTCGTCCCTGCTTTAAAGGGTGAGGCTATTGCTGCAATGATTGGTGTACTAGACAATCGCTTTCAGGGTGAGATGGCGCTACTACTCGATTATGTCCGGGGTAAAAATGCCGGGGAGGTTGCCGGGGATCCTTTGATGAATAAGGCCAATGCACAATACCTGTCAGAGATGGAGAATATGGTTGGTGAGTCCCAGGCCAACCAGGCAATGGCCTTGATGCTGGGGGGCCTGCTAATGAGGATGCTAAGCGGCAAGCAAATCGGAATTGACGAAATAACGTCGTGGATCACAGCCCTGCCGTCGCAAGAAAAAGGCAGTGATGATTAAGAATCTCGGCTTTGCCAGATGGTATGTGATGCCAGTCGGGTGGGTGTGTATGCGAGCTTGGGCCTAGAGGTGATAGAGGTGAGGAGAGCGTCGGAATGAGTGTCACGGAATCTGCAGATCTTTCTTTTCATTCAGTTGCGCCGTGTTTAATGAAGGCATGGCGGGCACATCAGGATTCATTGTTAGCCTGGCTATATAAGCATACCGACGAGGACGCCCTGGCCGAAGATTTGCTCCATGAAGTCTTCTTGCGTGCCATGAGCAAGAAAAAGGATTTTTGTGAGATAGAGAATGCCAAGGCCTGGCTGTTCAGGGTGGCAAATAACCTGGTGATTGATCAGGTTCGTCAGCGTCGGTTTGTTCCGCTTGATGACTTGGATGTTGAGCAGGAGCTGCATGATACCGAGGTCATTGATAGCCTGACTCAATGCCTGCCTCGGGTACTGAGTGAGCTGGAGGCAAAAGACAGCGAGATCATCAAAGCTTGTGATATTCGGGGAATGACCCAGAAAGAATACGCCGAGCGCCATGGTATGACGCTGGTGGCGACCAAGTCCCGGTTGCAACGTGCCCGGCAGAAGCTACGGCGACAGCTCAGCCAGTCGTGCAAGGTAAAGCTTGATGAGTATCACAGGGTTTGTTGTTTTACCCCAAGAGATCCAAAAAACGAATATTAAGCTAAAAAAATCTGCATCCTTTTGACGCTTTCATCGTCTTTGCAAATAACGAGGTAACTTTGTAAGGACGATGTAATGACACTTTCTTTCATTACCTGCTCTCCCTGCCGCACATGGTCACGGGAGCTGTAGGCATGTTTCAGATTTTCTCCGATTTTGCCAGTTGGCTGGTGTTTGATTTACTTGGGCTGTCTGCTGCCACCAAAGCAGGCGATGCGATGCATTTCTTTGTTGAAGATGTCACCAAAATTTTTGCTTTGCTGGTGGTGATGATTTATTTAATCGCGGTGATCCGTGCGTCACTGGATGTCGAACGGGTAAGAGATTATCTGGCCGGTAAAAGTCGCTGGTTCGGGTATATGCTGGGCTCGTTGTTTGGTGCCATCACGCCTTTTTGTTCCTGCTCCAGTATTCCCGTTTTTCTTGGTTTCAGCTCGGCCGGGATCCCGCTGGGTATCACCATGGCCTTTCTGATCACCTCGCCATTAATCAATGAGGTGGCGGTATTACTATTGATGGGCTTGCTGGGCTGGAAGTTTACTCTGCTGTACATTCTGGTCGGTATGGTCGTCGGGATGCTAGGCGGCGTATTTCTTGATGCCATCAAAGCAGAGCGATGGCTACAGTCTTTTGCCGCTGATGCACTGAAACAGGGCCGAGATAAACCGTTCGAATCGAATGAGCCGCAAAGGAAAGCCTTGACCCTGAGTGACCGTCACCAGTTTGCCCGGCGGGAAACCGCGGATATCTTTGGCCGGGTATGGAAATGGGTGATCATCGGTGTCGGCCTTGGCGCAGCACTGCATGGCTTTGTCCCCGATGGCTGGATTGAATCTCACCTAGGTGATGGCCAATGGTGGTCAGTGCCGGCTGCCGTTATGCTGGGCATTCCGCTCTATTCCAATGCCACCGGGGTGATCCCGGTTATGGAAAGCTTAATTGTCAATGGCCTGCCGATAGGAACAACGCTCGCTTTTTGTATGAGTACCGTCGCTGCCAGCTTCCCTGAATTTATCCTGCTCAAGCAAGTCATGCAGTGGAAACTGCTAGCGACACTGTTTGCTGTCTTGCTGGTGGCTTTCACCCTTGTCGGGTGGACATTCAATATCGTTTCGTTCTAATGCTATAAGGAAAATACAATGAAAAAAATCAAAGTACTTGGTTCTGGCTGTGCTAACTGTCTAAATACCGCCGATCTGATCCAGACGGTTGCCGATGAACTCAATATCGATATCCAGATCGAGAAGGTTCAGGATATGGCGCAGATCATGGCCTACCAGGTGATGTCGACACCTGCCGTGGTGATTGACGAGCAGGTTATTCACAAGGGCAGTGTCCCAAGCCGTGATCTGGTTACCAGTTGGTTTGCTTAATTAATTTTTACCCGATAGCACAACGCTCACTGTTACTCAGTGAGCGTTTTCAAATCGGTCAATTTTGTACAAGAATTCAAATGGCTCTGGAGCCACCATCATCTAAAACGAACTAAAGAGAGAAACATATGAAGACGATTGGGATGTTGGGGGGGATGAGCTGGGAGTCCACCTTGAGCTATTATCAGGCACTGAATGAAGGCGTGAAAAAAGCGCTGGGTGGTTTGCATTCGGCAAAAATTTGCCTGTATAGCGTGGATTTTGACGAAATCGAAAAACTTCAGCATCAGGGCGACTGGGAGAAAACCGCAGACATTCTTGCTAAATCAGCAAAGGGGGTTGAGGCTGGTGGCGCTGATTTCTTGCTGATCTGTACCAATACGATGCACAAGGTTGCCCCGCAGATAGAGCAGGCAATCACCATTCCATTACTTCATATTGCTGATGCGACGGCAGAGGTGCTGATAAAGGAAGGCATAACGAAAGTCGGCCTGCTTGGTACCCGGTTTACGATGGAACAAGATTTTTATAAACGCCGTTTAATCGACAACTATGATATTGCAGTAGTCACTCCCGACGAACAGCAGATGGTATTGGTCCATCGTGTGATCTATGAAGAACTGTGCCAAGGTGTGATTGCCGAGGAGTCCAGAGAAGCTTATCTCAACATCATTGCTGATTTACATGAACAGGGCGCACAAGCGGTTATCTTAGGCTGCACTGAAATAGCCCTGCTGGTACAGCAAGCACACACTAGCGTACAGCTGCTTGATACAACGGCGATTCATGCAGAGGCGGCGGTACGTGCAGCCCTTGCGGACTGAGCCTTCACCTTTAGGGAAGAGAGTGCTGTCAGGTATCATCTCTCTTCCTGAGTCAGCACAATAATGACATGCTCTTTGCCTTTTACCTCAATGGTAAAACGGTACGTCCTTTCTTCTTGTTGCAGTATTCGAACCTTCAAATAGCGGCTGTTGTCTGCTTCAAAAATAATGTGGTCGGTCGCCGTATGGCTGGCCGATAGATAAATCGGCGTGTCATTACCGGCAAAGGTTGAGAGAAACCTTAGCTGAGTGTTGTCATCTTGGCTGGAGAAATGCCAATGATGGCGTGAGACATCCAGATTAGCCACGCCATAGAGTGAATTGTCTTGCTGTAACTCAAAACAGATTGGGTAGGATAAAGCCCCGCGGGGTGTTTTGATGGCTTTTCCCTGCCAGCAGCCCTGGAGCGCTACAAGTATTGGATCAGTAACAGGCATAGCCGGAAATGGTGCCAGCAAAACGCCTGTTAGTAGGGGTAGTACGAAAGCATGTACCTTGCCAGTTACATTGTTCATTGTTGTCGTCTGCGCGGGGCATGTTGAGAAAGTGCTACTCCAATTACAGGAAGAAATGGCTATATGGTCAATGTAGCGACAGAAGCTGCTTGTTAAGAAATGGAATGACGAATTCATCTTGGTAATGTGAGAGGGTTGTACATTTGCATTGGGTAAGCATTCTATTGCTTGATAAAGTTGTCATTTCATTATTTAATTCACCTAGTTTTGTTTTGAACGCTGTTTAATTTAGGTGGGATGAGATGACAAAGATCGTAATAGTCGAGGATGACCTCAAGCTGTGTGACTTGTTGGCGCATTATTTCAGGCAGCAGAAGTTTGAGGTTGTGACCGTCTCTGACGGGCGCCTGGCTACGGATACGATTATTGAGCATCAGCCCGATCTAGTTGTGCTTGATTTAATGCTGCCTGGCGTGGATGGCCTGACCATCTGCCGTAATGTCAGGCCGCTGGTCAACAGCAAAATTCTGATGCTGACAGCGAGCGATGATGATATAGACCATGTCGCCGGGCTGGAAATTGGTGCCGATGATTTCGTCAATAAACCGATTAAACCCAGAGTTTTACTGGCTCGCATTCGCATGCTTCTGCGTCGCGGCGATGAGCCTCAAATGTCGACTGGCGATGTACCGGCAGAGAGTGAAACTGGCTCAGACGGTACGCTAACAGAGTGCCGTTATGGTAGTTTACACCTTAACGGCCGGCGTAAGCTGTGCTCTCTCGATAACGAAGAAATATGCCTCACCGACAGTGAATTCGATTTGTTGTGGCTTTTGGCTTGCCGCCCTGACGAAGTTTTGTCGCGTGACTTCCTGGTCAAGAGTACTCGGGGGATAGAATATGACGGTCTTGATCGCACCATCGACAATAAAATTGTGTCGCTGCGTAAAAAGCTCAATGACAATCCTGCCCTGCCAAGAAAAATAATCACGGTACGTGGTAAAGGGTATTTGTTTATTCCTGAACGCTGGTAGGCCATAGTTAATGAAACGCTTGTATTGTGAGTTTTTTATTGGCGTCGCAGTGCTCTTTTTTCTGAGTATAGTTAGCTATATTTATGTCACTCAGGAGCTGACACCTGATTATGAGGAAGTCATCGAATTTAATCAGGCGCACAGCGTGGTGAATATTCTGGATGATGTCGCTAATTCTTTAGGCCAGAGCCGTGCCAATGAGCTTCTTGCCAAGTATGTTGAAGAAAATCAGTTAAGCCTTATAGCTTATTCATGGGAGAGCCCTGAGCTTACAGGCGAAATCATTGATGAGCTGCAAGCTCACCAAATTTACCTTGAAGACACGTACAGTTATTTCGTTGTATATGGAGAAGGGAATCAGGTATACAAGATCTTTCCTGACCTATCCAAACCGATCTGGCAGAAGTTGGATTTTGACGAGACACTGCT
>NZ_JAKRFQ010000119.1 GCF_022347985.1 Photobacterium sp. OFAV2-7 | reverse complement strand
TGCAACCAGCTCGCGCAACTCCGGCATCATCGGCAGTGTCGAGCGCACGGATTCCAGAATCGATTCATCAGCACCCGCCAGCGTTGCCACTCGCTGACGCAAACTCTGTTCAAAATCAAGCTCGCCCTGCATTGCCCGCTCTGTCACCTCGGCGACTTGCTCCCCGACCCCGGCCAGAACGGCAATTTCATCGATACATTCGATCTCAATGGCTGTCGAGTCCATATCCATCACCACAAGACCGGGCTCGGACAGATCCGGCAGATCGCTGGTAGAGGCATAGTCTAACCGGAAGTGGATCAGAGCCTGTTCCAACAAGGCCGACAGTTCATCCCGGATCAGCAATGCATCATACGATCCCACCTTCCATGCGGCGACCACATCCAGATCATCACCGACATACTCCGCAATGTCCGCCAGCAGCTCAGGCGTTATCCGCCGCCCGTAAACCAACAAGCCGGCTTGTTGTCTTATCAGGTTAGAGGCTGAATTTATACTGGGGAAGCGCTGTTGCAGCGAAGTGTGTTTTTTAACTTTTAGCACGCTATCTACATCCATGTTTAAGTTTGGTCATATTAATCCACTGCTACCAAAGTACCCTATTGCAATTTATTAGGGCAAGCCCCAATATGGCATTCGTGCATTTCGGCTTAGATTCCACTATATGTTGATATGATGATACTGAAAAAAACGCGACTACAGCGAACATGGCAACTCCTGGTATTGATAGCCTGCCTGGGCGGCTTGGTTACCATGCTGGAATATGGCTCGGACTTAAACCTCCGCAGCTACCGGGCACTCAGCGAGCAGACCCAGTCTCTGTCACGCATTATTGTTCGGCAAGCCGCCGGAACGGCAGCCAAAGATATTCTTGATAACAATCAGGACAAGCTTCAGGCGCTGGTTCAGCAGCTCTCCGAGGAGCCACTCATTCTTGATGCCAGCATCTACGATCTGGAGGGTATCGCTGTCGCCAAAACAGAAGAGGCGATGCCATTGGAGCAGGTTACGGGAATTTCGACCCCGCTGTCCGTTGCCAGCTTCGGCCGCCAGCAAATTGTCGAGCCGGTTATGGCCGACAAGCAGGTGATTGGTTTTGTCCGTATCACTCTGGAGCACGGCAAGCTATTGGAAGATGCCGCCAGCCAGGTTGAATACATGACCAATATCATTCGGGGACTAATACTGGCCGCCTTGTTCATCGGCTTCCTGCTGGCCTTCACCTTCGGCCGCCGCAAAGATATCTGGCACTTCCCGTTCCTGCTGACGTCAAATGCCAAAGATTAACAACAGGTACGAGGGGCTAGTCACTCTTATCTAGAAGCTCGTCACCGATGTTCGCGTATAAAAAAAGACGGCCTAGGCCGTCTTTTTTACATATCCTATCAAGCGTGCTTATTCAGCATCACCTAGCAGAACAGATTCCAGTGCAATTTCCATCATGTCGTTGAACGTCAGCTGGCGCTCTTCAGATGTAGTTGCTTCACCACGTAGGATGTGATCTGAAACCGTACAGATAGTCAGTGCTTTAGCTCCAAACTCTGCTGCCAGGCCGTAGATGCCAGCCGCTTCCATTTCAACACCAACGATGCCGTATTTCTTCATAGTCTGGAAGAAGTCGAAATCAGGGTTGTAGAACAGATCTGCAGAGAAGATGTTACCTACTTTAACGTCGATACCCTTCGCTTTCGCCGCTTCTACTGCGTTTTGCACCATGCCGTAGTCAGCCAGTGCAGCGAAATCGTGGTCACCGAAACGGATACGGTTAACTTTAGAGTCAGTTGATGCACCCATACCGATTACAACATCACGCAGGTTTACATCGTCACGTACTGCACCACAGCTACCAACGCGGATGATTTTCTTCACGCCGAAATCTTTAACCAGCTCAGTCGCGTAGATTGAGCATGAAGGGATACCCATACCGTGACCCATTACAGAGATCTTACGGCCTTTGTACGTACCTGTGTAGCCGAACATGTTGCGAACGTTACAAACTTCTTTTGCATCGTCCAGGAACGTTTCAGCAATGTACTTGGCACGTAGCGGATCACCCGGCATCAGAACTACGTCTGCGAAATCACCCATTTCTGCATTAATATGTGGAGTAGCCATCGAAATTTCCTTCCATTTCTCCGTCGGCCCGATTCTAACCAACGGCTGTCATTAGTATTAGGTTGCTGTTTCGAACTATAACAACTATAGAACGAAACAGCGGCAGGGATATGTTATATGCGTTACAGGAACGACTTACCGTATTCCATGTCTGACGTACCGAAGTACTCAGCCAGGCTCTGGCCGATATCGGCGAATGTCTCGCGGCGACCCAGTGAACCCGCTTTCACTTTAGGACCTGTTACAAGAACAGGGATGTGCTCACGGGTGTGGTCAGTACCTTCCCATGTTGGATCACAGCCGTGGTCGGCAGTCAGGATCAATACATCGTCTTCCTGAAGCAGCTCAATGATCTCAGGCAGGCGCTTATCGAAGTATTCCAGTGCAGCCGCGTAGCCAGCAACATCACGACGGTGGCCGTAGGCTGAATCGAAGTCAACGAAGTTGGTAAATACGATAGTGTTGTCACCCGCTTCCTTGATCTGCTCAAGTGTTGCTTCGAACAGTGCCGGAATACCAGTCGCCTTCACTTTCTTAGTGATACCGCAGCCGGCATAGATGTCAGAGATCTTACCGATAGAAACAACGTCACCGCCTTTCTCGTCAACCAGCTTCTGCAGCACAGTTGCTGCTGGCGGCTCAACAGAAAGGTCACGGCGGTTACCGGTACGCTCGAACTGGCCTTTGCCAGCACCGATGAACGGACGCGCGATCACACGGCCGATGTTGTACTCTTCCAGCTCTTCACGAGCAATCTGGCAAAGCTCCATCAGGTTATCCAGGCCGAATGTCTCTTCGTGACAGGCAATCTGGAATACAGAGTCAGCAGAGGTATAGAAGATAGGCATACCTGTCTTCATGTGCTCTTCACCCAGGTCATCAAGAACCTGGGTACCTGATGCGTGGCAGTTACCCAGGAAACCTGGCAGGCCAGCACGCTCAAGAATGCGATCGGTCAACTCTTTCGGGAAGCTGTTTGAGTGATCAGTGAAGTAACCCCAGTCAAACAGTACAGGTACACCGGCGATTTCCCAGTGACCTGACGGAGTATCCTTGCCTGAAGACAGCTCTTTGGCATGGCCATACGCGCCGGTGATTTCAGCAGCCGCGTCAAGACCTTCAGGGAAAGTACCTGATGACTCTTCACACGCCTTACCCAGACCCAGCTTGTTCAGGTTAGGCAGGTTAAGCGGACCGCTACGGTCGCCGTTGTCAGCCTCGCCACGGGCACACTGCTCTGCAATATGACCCAGGGTGTTCGAACCTACATCGCCGAAATCAACAGCATCTTCTGTTGCGCCGACACCGAAAGAATCGAGTACCAGAATAATTGAACGTTTCATTTTGACTCCATTAAACATCTTCAGGGCGAACGCGACGGTAAACCTCAGGAGTAGGCTCAGGCTTCTGCTCTGAAATCGTGATGTTCTCACGAACAGCCTTCGCTGCTTCTTCCCATTGTGCTTCGGTACGCGCATGGATAACCGCTAGCGGGGTGTCAGCAGTCACTTCGGTACCCAGTGCAATCATGTCGCTCAGACCCACTGCATAGTCGATAGTGTCGGATGCAACGCGGCGACCGCCACCCATACCCACAACTGCCATACCCAGACCACGCGTATCCATCGCGAATGCATAACCTGTGCTCTCGGCATAAACAGGTTTCACGATTTCTGCTTTATCTAGGTAGTTGTCGTAGTTTTCCATGAAGTCAGCCGGGCCACCAAGACCTGCAACCATCTTACCGAAACACGCTGCGGCTTTACCGTTATCCAGTACTTCCTGCAGTTTCGCGTTCGCTTGTTCCAAATCAGTAGCCAAGCCACTGTTTACAAGCATTTCGGCACACAATGCCATGGTCACGGCAAATAAGCGAGGGTTACGGTATTCACCGGTCAGGAACTGAACGGCTTCACGAACTTCCAGTGCGTTACCCGCAGTAGAAGCCAGTACCTGGTTCATGTCGGTTAGCAATGCGGTCGTCTTGGTACCTGCACCGTTTGCTACGGCAACAATCGATTTTGCCAGCTCTTCAGATGCTTCGTAAGTTGGCATGAAGGCGCCAGAACCAACTTTAACGTCCATAACTAGCGAGCCAAGACCGGCAGCCAGTTTCTTAGACAGGATAGATGCCGTGATCAGCGAGATGTTGTCAACAGTTGCGGTTACATCGCGAGTAGCATATACACGCTTGTCCGCTGGTGCCAAATCGCCAGTCTGGCCGATAATTGCCACGCCAGCATCTTTTGTCACCTGACCAAATACTTCATTGGTCGGCGTAATGTTATAGCCAGGAATAGATTCTAGCTTGTCCAGCGTACCGCCGGTGTGGCCCAGGCCACGACCTGAAATCATTGGTACATAACCACCACAAGCAGCCACCATTGGGCCAAGCATTAGCGATGTTACATCACCAACACCACCGGTAGAGTGCTTATCAACAATCGGACCGTCAAAATTCATGTGATCCCAGTTGATCACCATGCCAGAGTCACGCATTGCACATGTTAGGGCTACACGCTCGTTCATGGTCATGTCATTGAAGTAGATTGCCATCGCAAAAGCAGCAATCTGGCCTTCAGAAACAGTGTCTTTAGCGACACCCTGGATAAAGAAGTTAATTTCGTCTGCAGATAGTTCGATGTTGTCGCGTTTTTTTCTAATGATTTCTTGTGGTAAATACATGGTATTCCCCGGTCAGATAATAATATAGGGCAGATGACAATTTACCTTGCGTAACCATTTTCATTGGAAAAACTGGTTCACAGTATGATTCTCAGCCGCACAGGTGCCGCTCGCGCCGCAGCCGGGCAAGAACCAAACAGTAAATAGTCACAGGCAAAAAAAGTAAGGTGGCAATAAATGCCACCTTACGGGATTAGATTAGTAGCCGCCTTCAGCTGCTTTTTCGCCTTCACCTAGAGTGTGAAGTAGGTTAGCTAGCAGGCTAGATGCACCAAAACGGTAGTGCATGCTGTCAGCCCACTCTGCACCGTGAATACGGTCAGCCATGTCTAGGTATTGCTGTGCGTCTTCAGCAGTACGAACACCACCCGCTGGCTTGAAGCCAACGGTTTTCGCTACGCCCATCTCTTTGATCACATTCAGCATGATCTCAGCGTATTCTGGTGTTGCGTTAACAGGCACTTTACCTGTTGATGTCTTGATGAAGTCAGCACCGGCTTTGATAGACAGCTCAGATGCTTTCTTGATTAGCTCTTCTGTTTTCAGCTCACCAGTTTCGATGATCACTTTCAGCAGAATGTCGCCACAAGCTTCTTTACACTGCTTAACCAGCTCGAAACCCACTTCTTCGTTACCCGCCATTAGGGCACGGTATGGGAATACAACGTCAACTTCGTCCGCACCGTAAGCAACGGCAGCTTTAGTTTCTGCTACTGCAATTTCGATATCGTCGTTACCGTGTGGGAAGTTAGTAACAGTTGCAATACGGACTTCAGGTGTACCTTGCTCACGCAGTTGTTTCTTCGCTACAGGAATGAAACGTGGGTAGATACAGATAGCTGCTGTGTTGCCTACAGGTGTTTTCGCGTTCTTACACAACTCGATCACTTTTGCATCAGTGTCGTCATCGTTCAGAGTGGTAAGATCCATTAGTTTAAGTGCACGTAGTGCAGCAGCTTTTAAATCGCTCATGACTATCTCCAGTCCAGTTATTTTCTACCAAGCTTATAGAAACTGTTCCATACGCTTGACGGCAATCTGTTGCTATACCGTCAAACGGCCCGCCTACAGCGAACAGTTAGATGAGCGGACTTGGTTCCTTGAAGACTCAGGAAAACAATGCGAGATTGCCGACCTGATTGATATCCATTTCACCGCGCAAGAAGCTCAGGTAACCTGAGCCCTTGCAAATTTTTATGCCGTCCAGCAAACCGTGACAGTACTCCCATCACGACGGGGAAACGCTGAAACAGCAATCGTCAGTTAATGATGGTGCTCACGTATAATACCAAGCTCCAGTACGCCTCACCATCAAAGTCGTGTTTCCAGTGGTGGATAATGTGTTTACCGCAATAAAAGCTTGTAAACATATGTTATTACTCAAAAATCCTATTTAAGTAAAGAAACGTTCCACAATCCACTGATAAGCAATACCCCCTGCGTATACCCCGAAAATTCCCATCACTCCGGAGAGGACCGGCGGTGCCGGTATCGGCAGCTTTATCGCGGAAAACAAGACCCCGACGATAAACCCAGCTATCAGCGCTAGTATGACTTCACTCATAACGTTTCTCTCTGTCTTTTACAGAAACAAACAAAGTGTAGCCTGCAGATACTGAGGTGTCGCTTGCAACGTGAAATGATGGTAGCAAAGGAATATGGCAGAAACCGGAGCGCAATCGATTTTATGATACAAAAAATGAGCGCGTTACAAGTTTTTACCAAATCTGTTGATCAATATTGAGGGGCTGAAGCACTGAAATTTGAACCTGGAGGGAAGTGTCAAATGGCCAGTGGCACAACTCGAAAAAATATATCAGCCTGGATAAATAATTATTCAAATCGTGGCGAAGGAAATGCGCAGCAAAAGTCGCAGAATAAAGAGGTGAATTGCGGCTAAATGGTTACTCTAACTTCAACTGCCGAAGCCTAGCTAATAGTAATTGATAGCCAACTAAACGGTTCAAGAACAGAGACGGACAGAATTGAAGCTCGAAATCGACAGATACAAAAACGCCACAGCATAGCCGTGGCGTTTATCATTCAGCTGAACGAGTCAGTGATTACATTGCGCTTAGTGAGAAGAACAGACCAGCGATAGTTGCAGACATTAGGTTAGATAATGTACCTGCAGCTACTGCGCGCATACCAAAGCGTGCAATGTCGTGGCGACGGTTTGGAGCGATGCTACCAAGACCACCAAGTAGGATTGCTACTGAAGACAGGTTCGCAAAACCACATAGAGCAAAAGAGATGATTACTTTTGTCTTTTCAGAGATAACTGCAGGAGCAGCTTCACCTAGGTAAGGAACGTAGCTCAGGTAAGCAACGAATTCGTTCAGGATCAGTTTCTGACCGATGAAAGAACCAGCAATGTTTGCATCAGCCCATGGAACACCGATTAGGAATGCAAGAGGCTGGAATGCATAACCAAGTAGCAGTTCCAGAGTTAGGTCCGGCATGCCGACCCAACCACCGATGCCACCTAGCATACCGTTAATAAGAGCAATCAGACCAACGAATGCCAATAGCATTGCGCCGATGTTTAGAGACAGTTGCATACCAGCAGACGCACCGCCAGCAGCTGCATCAATTACGTTAGCAGGCTTGTCGTCGCCCTGTGCTTCGTCACCACCAAGCTGCTCAACAGGCTCGTCTGTTTCAGGCTTGATGATTTTAGCAAACAACAGACCACCAGGTGCAGCCATGAAAGATGCTGCAATCAGGTACTCTAGAGGTACCCCCATTGCTGCATAACCAGCAAGAACACCACCAGCAACCGAAGCTAGACCACCACACATTACGGCAAACAGCTCAGACTGCGTCATTTTTGGTACAAACGGACGCACAACTAGCGGTGCTTCAGTCTGACCAACGAAAATGTTAGCTGTTGCAGACATTGATTCTGCGTTAGAGGTTCCAAGTACCTTCTTCAGACCACCACCAAGAACGTTGATTACAACCTGCATAACGCCTAGGTAGTAAAGAACACTGATTAGTGCAGAGAAGAAGATTACTGTTGGCAGAACTTTAAATGCGAAGATAAAACCAATACCTTCAACAGAGAAGTTCACTAGGCTACCGAATAGGAATTCGATACCGATGTTACCAAAATCAATGACGCTCTGAACACCGCTACTCGCAGCACCAAGAACATCTTTACCCCAAGGTACATACAGAACAAATGCACCTAATGAAAATTGGATGGCAAATGCGCCACCAACAGTACGTAGATTAATAGCTTTACGGTTATCAGATAGTAGAACAGCTAGACCTAGCAGTACTAACATCCCAACCAGGCTCATAAACAGGCTCATAGTTTATGGCATCCCTTTAGTTAAGTTTGGCGTCTCGACAATTTGGCTCTTTAAGAGTCCGGCGCATTATACTAACGCAGCGGCCGATAAAGTAATGCCGCCATCACACTTTCCAAGGAAAGGGAGTGAAAGTTTAATCACAAACGTGACATAAATCACAAACGAAAACACAACTTACGCAACCGTTTCGCGCAATCGTTTTCTTTTAGATCTGGATCACATCAATATCTGAAAAAGTTCAGCCGCAGTTAAGCTGGTAGCTGAAGCTATTTCAGCTTCAGATTCCTCTCTGATCTCGACAAGTGATTGCATAACATTGCATAACC
>NZ_JAKRFQ010000011.1 GCF_022347985.1 Photobacterium sp. OFAV2-7 | reverse complement strand
AGTCCCGCCATCCCCATAAAGGTTTCCGGCTGGGCACCCAGAGCAGCGCCAAGGCGACACATTTCTGCCAGACCGCGTGTGATCAATGCGGTACGGGCATTGGCACCAAAACCAATACCATCAGACATACCGGCACCAATCGCAATCACATTCTTCACCGCGCCGCCCAGCTGCATACCGATAAAATCGGTATTGCTGTAGACACGGAATGTCTTGCTGCAGTGAATTTTTTCCTGCAGCTCACGGACGAAGACCTCATCGGGAGAAGACACGGCGATCGCCGTCGGCATCCCCGCCGCCAGCTCTTTGGCAAACGTAGGGCCGGAAAGCACGGCCAGCGGAACATCCTCACCCAATGCATCGATGGCAACCTCTTTGAGCAAGCGCCCGGTGTCAGGCTCAAGCCCTTTGGTTGCCCAGCAAATACGTGAATCATCACGCAGGTAAGGCTTCACATTCGACAGTACTTCACCAAACACATGGCTCGGAACTACCACCAGCAAATCCTGACAGGCCTGAACGGCTTCCTCCAGATCTGCCGAGACAATCAGTGAATCGGGAAACGGAACGCCCGGCAGGAAAGCCTCATTGGCACGGTCAATCTCGAGCTGCGCCATATGCTCAGGCTCATGGCCCCACAATATGACGTTAGCGCCATTTCGGGCCAAAGAGATGGCCAGGGAGGTGCCGTAAGAGCCGGCACCCAGCACTGTCATCGTGATAACTTTGTCTACGTTCTGATTCATAACGGCCACTTTAGCGATTAAGCTTCAGTGCTTTCAGGGTTAGCTTGCGCCTGATTCTGAAGGTAGTTCATGAACAAAGCATCAAAGTTAACTGGTGCCAGGTTCAGCTGAGGGAAAGTACCTTTAACCACTAGGCTTGAAATTGTTTCACGCGCATATGGGAACAGAATGTTCGGACAGAATGCACCCAGGCAATGTGCAAGCTGAGGCGCTTCCATGCCAGAAACAGAGAAAATACCGCCCTGCTGAACTTCACACAGGAATGCCGTGTCATCGGCATTCTTCACAGTTACAGTCAGACGAAGAATCACTTCGAAAACACCTTCGCCCAACTCGCGGCTCTGAGTATCAAGGTCCAGTTTCACATCTGGGTTCCACTCTTTCTGGAACATATCAGGTGAGTTTGGCGCTTCGAAAGAAACATCTTTCAGGAAGATACGCTGGATCTGGAAGTTCTGTTGTGCTTCGTTGTTTGCTGCTTCAGCCATTTTCGTGTCCTTTTCTCTCTCAATCTCATCACATGAGATCATAAATATTCGCAACCATGATAATTATCACACGCTGCACAAATTCGGTTTGCATCGGAAATGCTTCAAGTATGGCGCTTTCCGAGCGGCAAGGGATTACTTCTTGCCTTTATTGGATTTGCTGCGGATCAGCGGCAGATTGGCTTCATTCCAAGAAATCAGGCCATCCTTCAGCAAATTAACGTTCTCAAAACCGGCTTTATGTAACAGATTGGCACTCTCTTGTGCTGTCTGACCTGTCTTGCATACCACAATGATTGGGGCTGTTTTGTGCTTTTCAAGCTCTGACAAGTTCTGTTCTTTAATTTGGCTCGGCAAAATGTGAAGGGCACCCGAAATATGACCCTGGCGGTACTCATCACGACTACGGATATCAATGAATACGCCGTCTTCACGGTTCACCATGACCGTCGCTTCATTGGGGGTAACAACTTTATAGCCCGCGGCCTTCTGCTTCACATAAGACGCGATGATTGCCACGACCAAACCCACCCATACCAGGGATAACATTGGATTACTTGTAACAAAATCGATGTATTGCTGCATGACTTTCGCTCTATTTTCCTAATACAAGACACCTGAAAATCAGGGCCAGACTCCACCTCAAAGGAACCCGAGTATACCCGTGGCAACGTTGTTGTACAGCAGGCGTCAACAATTCCGCGTATTGGCTCACTCGATTCCGGCGATAATAGTATACGCCTTGAACAATCGTTTTCAGCTTCCACCTTTCAATGAAATAGAAAAAAACTCTCAATCAGGGCTTACACTCAAAGACAGAAATGCATATATTCCACGTAGGAAGATAACAATCCATTTACAGCATTGTTTGATCTTGCCCTACAGTTTTGGCCATAATTTGTAGTAAAATTACACACAACCAGACCAATCACCTTAGATACTTCGCAGATATTTAAGGTAATTGGTCTAAATTACACTCAGATTTCTAACTTTACGAGAGGACAGCATATGTCTGCTAAGAAGCCACTGGCTTTAGTTATCCTGGATGGCTGGGGTTACCGCGAAGACAATTCCGACAACGCAATTGCAAACGCAAACACACCAGTGATGGACGGCTTGATGGCAAATGAAGCCAACACCCTAATCTCTGCTTCTGGCATGGATGTGGGTCTGCCAGACGGTCAGATGGGTAACTCTGAGGTTGGTCACACCAACATTGGTGCCGGTCGCGTTGTTTATCAGGATCTGACACGCATCACCAAATCTATCGCCGATGGCGACTTCTTCGAAAACGAAGCACTTGTTGCGGCGATGGACAAAGCTATCAATGCTGGCAAAGCCGTTCACATCATGGGCCTGATGTCTCCGGGCGGTGTTCACAGCCATGAAGACCACATTGCAGCAGCAGTAGAAATGGCAGCCAAGCGCGGCGCAGAAAAAATCTACCTGCATTGCTTCCTGGACGGCCGTGATACACCACCACGCAGCGCACAGGCATCACTGGAGCGCTTCGATGCCCTGTTTGCCGAACTAGGCAAAGGCCGCGTAGCTTCACTGGTGGGTCGTTACTACGCAATGGACCGTGACAACAACTGGGACCGTGTTGAAGTAGCCTACGATCTACTAACAGCAGCTAAAGCCGAGTTCTCGGCGGCATCTGCCGTAGAAGGCCTGGAAGCGGCCTACTCACGTGATGAAAACGATGAGTTCGTTAAAGCGACAGAAATCCGCGCCGAAGGCCAGGACGTAGCGGCGATTGAAGATGGCGATGCCGTTATCTTCATGAACTACCGTGCTGACCGCGCCCGTCAAATCACCCGTGCATTCGAGACTGACTTCGCTGGGTTCGAACGCTCTAAAGTACCTGCGCTAGCTGATTTTGTGATGCTGACTCAGTACGCTGCCGATATTAATCTTGCTATCGCTTACCCACCGGCTAGCCTTGAAAACACACTGGGCGAGTGGCTATCGAAGAAAGGTAAAAAACAGCTACGTATCTCTGAAACTGAAAAGTACGCACACGTTACTTTCTTCTTCAACGGCGGTGTAGAAACAGAATTCGACGGCGAATCTCGCTCACTAGTCGCTTCTCCGAAAGTGGCAACCTATGATCTACAGCCTGAAATGAGTGCACCAGAGCTGACTGAAAAGCTTGTTGCGGCCATCAAGGGCGGTGAGTTCGATACTATTATCTGTAACTACCCGAATGGCGACATGGTTGGCCATACCGGTGTTTACGATGCTGCGGTCCAGGCTTGTGAAGCACTGGATAGCTGCATTGGCAAGGTGGTTGAAGCAATCAAAGAAGTGGATGGCCAGTTGCTGATCACTGCCGACCACGGTAATGCAGAAATGATGATCAACCCAGAAACCGGTGGTATCCACACTGCGCACACCAACCTGCCAGTACCGCTTGTTTACGTCGGAGACAAGTCTCTTACCCTGAAAGAAGGCGGTAAACTGTCTGATCTTGCACCAACTATGCTGGCGCTAACAGATATGGAAATCCCTGCAGAGATGACTGGTCAGGTGCTGTTTGATCTGAAATAATCTCCCTCATGCGGGATAAGATCAAACACCTAGGCAACATCCTCCGCGCCAGTGCATTATGCACTGGCGCTTTGTTATGTCTGACATTTTCACAACCAAGCCTGGCAAGCAACCAGAACCAGCTCGATGGCGTCAAAAAGGAAATCTCACGCCAGCAGGATCAGCTAAGCACCAAGCAAAAAAAAATCAATACGCTGCAACAATCCCTAAAACAGCAGGAGCTTGCTATCGCAGCAACGGCCAAAAAAATCCACAAAGCCGATACCCAGCTCAAGCAACTCGACCGCTCCATCAGTAAACTTCAGCAAGAGCAACAACGCCTTCAGCAACAACAGCTCGGTCAGCAAGAAATGCTGAAAGAACTGCTCAACACCCAATACCGTCAGGGAAAAAACAGCCAGCTAGCCTCGTTGCTCAGTGGTGAAGACAGCACCGAGCTTGACCGAATGTCGATCTATGCCGAACGCCTGAGTGAAGCGCGCGCCAAGACACTGGATGAACTCGCCGCAACCACAACGGAACTACAGCTGAAGGCACACCAGCTGACCCAGCAGCGTCAGCAACAAGAAACACTCCTGACCCAGCTCAAAAGCGAGAAAAGTACGCTGGAGAGCGAGCAACGACAACGCCATAAAACAGTACGTACTATCAAGGGCCAGCTAAAATCAGACTCGCAATACCTGTCCGAGCTCAAGAGCAACGAAAAGCGCCTGGTCAAAGAGATCGCCAAGGCCAAAGCCGCTGCCGAGGCCGCAAGACGCGTACCGATGGACGGGCTAGCAAGACACAAAGGCAAGCTGCCGTGGCCGGTCACAGGCGCAATCCTTCATCATTACGGCACTCCTCAGCAAGGCGAACTGCGCTGGAAGGGGATGGTCATAGGCAAAGCAACCGGCAGCCAGGTCAAGGCCGTATACTCTGGTAAAATCGTGTTCGCAGACTGGCTACGCGGGTATGGGTTGATGCTTGTTATCGACCATGGCAAAGGAGATATGAGCTTCTACGGTTACAACCAGACCTTGCTCAAAAAAGTCGGTGATGTGGTACAGGCCAACGAAGCCATTGCACTTGTTGGTGACAGCGGCGGACAGGAACGTTCGGGGCTGTATTTTGAAATCCGCCGAAAAGGCAATCCCACTAACCCCAAAGGCTGGCTGAAAAGATAAGCTTGTACCGATAAGGACACCTGACATGCGATGGGTTGCAATCTGGTTTTCTCTGCTCTTCAGCTTGGTACTGCCAGGACACAGCCTCGCAGCCAAGCTTGCCATCGTCATTGATGACTTGGGTTACCGGGCCATGCCTGCTGCACTGTCGACCCTGCCACCGGAAGTCAGTATCTCTATCCTGCCGGACACCCCTTATGATCTTGCCACGGCCAAACAGGCCGGATTGGAACAGCGCGACACCCTGCTGCACATGCCGATGGAGCCACAGCGTACGGCGCCATTGGAGCTGACAACTCTTACTGGGAAAATGTCACAGGCCGAACTTCAGCAAACCCTGCGCCATGCCCTGAGCCGGGTGCCGAATGCCGTCGCCATGAATAACCATATGGGAAGTGCCCTTACCCAGAATACCGAGGCGATGGGCTGGGTCATGGATGTCCTGGAGGAGCAGGGAGTCAATTTTCTCGACAGCCGGACAACGGCAAAGTCAGTCGCCCTCAAGCAGGCGCGCGCCCAGGGGATCCCGGCATTACGCCGCCACATCTTTCTCGACCATTTCCGTACCCCGCAGTTTGTTCGCCAGCAACTGGCGCAGGCAGTCAGGCGTGCCAAGCGCAACGGATATGCCGTCGCCATTGGCCACCCCTACCCCGTGACACTGGCGACACTCAAAGAACAGCTGCCAGATCTTGTCGACCAAAACGTCCAGTTGGTTCGTATTTCAGCGCTATACCCCTAACTCCCTACGATAAACTCTCAGCGGAAACCTCAAAGAACACCCTGACATATCCGCTCAGACATCTCTCTCAGAACCGGGCTATCAGCACTTAGGCATTACGCTTTACCTGCTCACAATAATGAGACTCAAGCAGAATCACCTGTTCTTTTCCTTTCGCCGTTGTCAGTGGCCGCACAATACTCAACATCTGCAGCACCCCCTGATAAATCACAGCCTTGGTAATTTTTGCCCCGGCAGCCTGCGTTGTCTGGTAACAAATCCAGCTAGAGGCAACTAGCTTCAGAGTATTGGCCAGGCTAAGCAGCTCATCATCATCAAGATCAAGCAACCCACTGGCACGAAAGCTGTTCATCATCCCCATAATGTTCTGATGCAGCCCTTCTTGCGCGGCTAGGTATTTCTCCTGCAGCTCGGGATCCCTACGCAGAATATCGGGCAAATTGGCGTAGAAAAAACGATACCGCCACATCAACATAAATACCGCATCAAGATAACCCAATAAATTATCGGCAGTTACGTCAGATTCCCCCTGAGGCTGGAAACGAATACTTAAATCACGGGCGTATTCGTCAAAAATACTGTGTATAATCTCTTCTTTATTGCGAAAATGATAATACAGATTGCCGGGGCTGATCCCCAGATGAGCGGCAATGTGATTCGTGGTTATATTTGGCTCACCGCTTTCGTTGAAAAGTTCTAGTGCTGCCTGAATGATTCTGTCGCGGGTTTTCATTTGCTTCTCACTTCCGTCGCCCAATGGCAATAGTGTAATGTTATCACAAAGATTATTTATAGCGGTGGCAGTTATGCGGCCGTTGTCCCAATGTATTAAAGACTGGAATAGCCATGATTATTGTAACTGGTGGTGCCGGCATGATCGGCAGCAACATCGTAAAGGCTCTTAACGAGCAAGGACGCAACGACATACTGGTCGTGGATAATCTGAAAGACGGAACCAAATTCGCTAACCTGGTTGATCTTGATATCGCTGATTACATGGATAAGGAAGATTTCATTACCCAGATTATGGCGGGTGATGAGTTTGGTCCAATCGATGCTGTTTTCCATGAAGGCGCATGCTCTGCTACGACAGAGTGGGATGGCAAGTACATGATGCTCAACAACTACGAGTATTCAAAAGAATTGTTACATTACTGCCTTGAGCGTCAAATCCCGTTCCTATATGCTTCTTCGGCAGCTACATACGGCGGTCGCGATCATGACTTCATCGAAGAAAAGCAGTATGAGGGTGCGCTGAACGTTTACGGCTACTCCAAGCAGCAGTTTGACAACTATGTCCGTCGTCTGTGGCAAGATGCCGAGGAGCATGGTGAAACATTGTCTCAAATTACAGGTTTCCGCTACTTTAACGTCTATGGTCCTCGCGAACAGCATAAAGGCAGCATGGCCTCGGTCGCCTTTCACCTGAACACCCAGATCAACAAAGGCGATAATCCGAAACTGTTCGAAGGCTCCGATACATTCAAGCGTGACTTTGTCTATGTCGGCGATGTCTGCCAGATGAACCTTTGGTTCTGGGAAAACAATGTCTCGGGCATTTTCAACTGCGGTACCGGCAATGCCGAGTCTTTCCGCGAAGTAGCCAAAGCCGTTATCAAGCATCACGGTAAAGGTGAGGTCGAGGAAATTCCGTTCCCAGAGCACCTGAAAGGTCGCTACCAGGCCTTTACCCAGGCTGATCTGACCAATGTACGCGCGGCCGGATACGACAAGCCGTTCAAGTCTGTCGCCGAAGGTGTTGCAGAGTACATGTCGCTGATTAATTAGTAAGCTGACGAGATAAATCCAACAAGGCAGGCTGGCATACCCAGCTTGCCTTGTTATCTCAATATAAAACAACGGATCTTCAACCGACGAAGCGAGTTGCCTGCCGGCACCCAAAGGTTTTTAAGTAATGTCTAACCAAGCAGTATTGCATATTTGTCTATCCAAGGGTTGGGGTGGATTGGAGATGTACCCAATTCGTACCGGCGGTCAGTTCAGAGAAAAAGGCTGGAAAGTACTCGGAATGTGTCTGAAAGGCTCCCGTGTTGCCCAAGGGATGCGAGAGCAAGGCATCGAAACCTATGAAGTCGAATCAAAGTTTGCATCAATCAGGCAGCTTAATCGCATTCATCAATGGCTTCGGAAAAACGGTGTCAACCTGATCCACTGCCACAAATCCGGCGACTTGGTTGTTGCTGCCCTGCTGGATACCCTGTCGGCATACCGAATTATCTTCACTGAGCACATGGGTGTCACCAGGCCGAAAAAAGATATTTACCACCGCTGGGTGTATAACCATGTCGACCAGGTATTGTCGATCAGCGAAGCAACTAAAAAACGCAATCTAAAAGCACTGCCGGTACCGGCAGAAAAAATCCAGCGCCTCTGGCTGGGAACAGAAATACGCCCAGCTATTAACGATTCCGAGCATATTTTAAAGGTCAGAGCAGAGCTAGGTATTCCTGATAATGCTACTGTCATCGGTATAGTAGGCCGCTTCGGTACTGCAAAAGGCCAAAAAGAACTGCTAGACGCCTTCATTACCTTAGCCAAACGACACCCAGAACTCCCACTCCACCTTCTGATGGTTGGTGGGTTACAAGCTGATCAAGGTTCTGATATAGAGTTAGTTGAAAAACTACAGGCTACCATTGAGAGAAGTGGCCTGTTCGACGTTATTCACCTACCCGGATTCCGCAAGGATACTGAGAATATGCTAGCAGTAATGGACGTTGTCGCCATACTGTCGCATAACGAGGCTTTTGGGCTAACCGTCATTGAAGCTATGGCGGCAGAAAAGCTTATTTTAGGTTCAAATACTGGCGCCATTCCGGAAATTCTCGGAGAAAACTATCCGTTTACGGTTAATCCTCTTGAGATTAGTGACATACAAGACCAACTTGAAAAAATAGTAATTAAGCCCGTTGAACTTGCTCTTTTTGCACAAAAATTGAAAGAAAGAGCAGAGAGCCATTTCAGCACAACAATACATAATGGCAACCTAGAAAAGGTTTACGAAGGTAAATAACGAAACAATGAAAAGTGTTATAAATATCAACTTTTTCGAAAAAGCCATCATTGCCTTCTTCGGGTTATCTGTCTTCACATCAAAAGCCGGATTAAACATCTCTGTGGTTCTGCTCTTACTACTCTTAATCTACTCATGTATCAGTAATAAAGAGTATCGAGCACAACTAGCTAACAGCAATATATTCATATTATCCATAGCTCTGTATGTCATCGGTTTGTTGTCTACAGTCATCTACCCGTCTAGCTCTGCCGATACAATCTACTTTGCCCGTAAAGCGGCATTTTTACTGGCTATTCCCAGCCTCTTTATACTCAATATGAGAAAAGAGAATAAGGAATTAGCCATTAGATCACTAGGTGCCGGTTTCGTTGTTGCCGCCCTATATACCATCTATCAAGCAATCAGCCTTGATACCTGGCAGGGGGAAAGGATTGCCAGCTTCCTTGATGTTGGTCGCTGGTCAGAAGTCCTTACCTACTTTATCGTTTTCTTAATCCCCCTCACCTTAGACGATAAAGAACCCCAAAAGCGCAGGTTCCTCTTTTTAGGCTTGATTTTTGTCGGTTTTGTCTGCCTGGTACTTAGCGGTTCAAGAGGTGGGATGGTTGCTACATTCATTGTTTCCGTATTATATCTCCTCGCTTATAAGCGAGATATGTTCTTTAAATTGTCGGCTGCTATGCTAGTAATTTTACCACTACTAATGTTTATGTTTCCTTCTAAGGCCAGTGTCATACAAGACAGGATTGTCAGCATAACAGATACCACAAGCAACGAATCCAACTCTGCCCGACTAAAGATGTGGAAATCGGGATATCTATTTGTTCAGGATAAATATAACAACAACCCCAAAGCTTTCTTCTTTGGTAATGGTCCAATTAACTTCGAAAAAGAATACACATTGTTTATTAACTCGACTAACAAAAATATAGTTAATGATTATTCTTTTTTTTCTTATCAGGATAACCATAATGGTATTCTAGATGCTGCTAACAAGCTTGGTGTGGTCTATGAACTACTTTTTCTACTGCTCATTGCCTTAATTGCAAAAAATATTTTCAAGGCAAGCCCGAACATTAAGTATTCAGGGTTATGTGTCATTCTCGCCTTTTTTATTGTCGGTATCTTTTATACTAACCAACTAGAATACCAGACAATTTGTATGTTCTACTTTATTTCTATCTCGCTTCCCCGCCTGCAGGAGAATACTCATGCTTAAAGCCAGTATCATTGTTGCTTTCTACAATAATGTAAAAAGTCTTGAAATGATATTAACAGCCTTGAACAATCAATATGACAACAACTTTGAGGTTGTTATCGCTGATGATGGCTCAACAGATGAAAACGTGGCCAAAGTAAAAGAACTTGCTGGCGGCTACAAATTTAATATTCATCATGTCTGGCAAGAAGATAAAGGTTTTCGTAAGAATAAGATCCTTAATCAGGCTATATTAAAGGCAAACAATGATTATCTAATTTTTATTGATGGCGACTGCATTCCTCAGAGTAACTTTGTTATTGATCATCTTAGTCAAGCTGAACCAAACACGTGTTTAAATGGGAGAAGGGCAGATCTTTCACCAAAAGTTAGTGAGAAGATAAAAAACAAAAAGCATGATGAACCAAACAAGCTTTTCAAAACTTATCTTACAGCAATAATTTTTGATTATCTTTTGGGAAATGGAAAGAATATTGAAAAAGGTTTCAACATTTCCAATCCTACTTTATCTTCATATCTGAATCGACCAAGTAGAAAAGTTAAAGGTGTTGTTGGTTGCAACTTTTCAGTTAATAAATCAGATATGTTAAAGATTAATGGGTTTGATGAGCGATATGAATTTCCCGGAGTTGGCGAAGATAGTGACATTGAGTATCGGTTCCGATTAGCTGGAATTAAGATTAAAAATATCTTTTTCATGGCTAATCAAATCCATCTTTACCATAAAGAACTGCCTCGTTCACAAGTCAACAAGGATATATTCCAGCAAGTACAAGAATGTAAAGAGAGCTATACAAAGTTCGGCATCCACAAAGAAAAATAACCAATTCAGCACCTGTATTTAATCGACAGGTGCTTTCTTACTCATAATTAACCAATAACCCCCTCAGTTTCAATGCTTATTAGAGTCAATAACAATTTGGTCAAGTATTACCTAAAATAAGAGTAAGTTCCTATCGAACAACTTCGCTATCAGCTTCACATTTATACAAATAGCTAATGTATTATTGATTTTACTATCACACTAATCACCTACTTTTTGGTTGTTTTTTGGTATTATTATCAAATGACAAAGAGAGAAAATAAAGTATGAATTCATTATTATTTAAATTACGAAACAAGGTAAGAGTCCAAAAAAACAACCTCATTGATATATCAAAAAAATCAAGGGTAAGGAATTGTGACATTTCAATAAAAGGCAAAAATAACAGACTAACTATAGAAGATGGCGTAAATATAAAAGGGTCTATAATTGAGATTAATGGCGACGACTGCTCAATTACATTTGGAAAAAATAGTGTAATTGGCGAAAATTGTTACTTTTCTTCGCGAGAAAAAGATATTTCAATCACTATTGGAAAAAATTCTATGTTTTCTCGAAATATAAAAATTATGACAAGTGACGGCCATGATATCATTCATGATAGTAAAAGAATTAATCAAGCTAAAAGTATCACTATTGGTGAGCATGTTTGGTTAGCAGATAGTGTGACAATTCTTAAAGGGTGTAGTGTTGGTAACGGTTCTGTTGTAGGTATTAACTCTCTTGTTACTAGAAATATTGGGAGTAATAAAGTAGCTGCCGGTGTGCCTGCAGTTGAAATAAAAGATAACATCAATTGGGACGAAGAACTAACCTTTTAGCCAACACAGGAAATATCATAATGAAAGCAGTGAAAAAAATATATTATTATCTTAGAGCAATCCCAAAAACACTATTGTTTAATTTTTATTACTTTCCAGCTGATCAAGCTATTAAGTTTCCAGTTATTGTAAGTCATCGTGTGAAATTCGAAAAACTAGATGGAAAAGTCATTCTTAAAGGAAACATTAAAACAGGGAAGATTAGAATTGGTTTCGGCAAAGTTCAAATCGCAGATCCTGCTAAATCTCGTGCACTTTGGAATCTTTCTCGTAGTGGCATTATAACCTTTCACCCTCGCGTAAAATTAGGGACAGGGACTAAACTTGATGTGAGAGGTAACCTTGAGATTGGTGAAGGTAGCAACTTTACAGGAGAAGCCACTATAGTATGCAACCATCGCATATCTTTTGGGCGCAACTCTTTGGTATCTTGGCAAACTCTATTTATGGATACAGACCTTCATAGCATTGTTGATCGAAATAGCATCCAAACAAACCCAGATCAACCGATTAAGATAGGTAACGATGTATGGATCTGTGCCAAAAGCACCATTTTAAAAGGTGTAACTATTAATAATAATACTGTTGTATCTGCAAATTCGAATGTTACAACAGGCTTTACTGATGGTGATATTATTATTGGCGGTAACCCTGCCAAAGCGATCTCTTCGATGAATGATAAAAAATTCATTCATTAAAAATGATAATCCATATAAAATTCCTAAATTGTCAATTTGATGTGCAGTCTTTCAGCTTCGGTGGTAAAAATGAAAATTCTGATTATAGGTCCATCCTGGGTGGGCGATATGGTGATGTCCCAATCACTGTATATAAGTTTGAAACAACAGCACCCTGATGCATCGATTGATGTCATGGCACCGGCCTGGTGCCGACCTATTTTGGAACGCATGCCCGAGATCGATAATGCCATCGAGATGCCGATCGGCCACGGTGAGTTCAATCTCAAAGGGCGTTACCTGCTCGGCAAGAAACTGCGTAAAGCGCAGTACACCCATGCCTATGTGCTTCCCAATTCGGCCAAATCAGCCTTGATCCCTTTATTCGCGGGTATTCCGTCTCGTACAGGATGGAAGGGCGAATCGCGCTATGGGCTGCTCAATGATATCCGAACGAACAAAAAAGACTTTGGCCTGATGGTCGAGCGCTACTGTGCCCTAGCCTACCAAAAGCAAGATATGGGTGACAGCAGCTGTCTATCCGCTATCCCCCAACCGAAACTACTCGTCGACAGAGCTTCACAACAGCACTGTATCGAGCACCTTGGCCTTGATTTAACCCGCCCAATAATCGGAATGTGCCCGGGTGCCGAGTTTGGCCCAGCCAAACGCTGGCCTGACAAGTATTTTGCACAAGTTGCGAGTGAGATGATTCAACAAGGCTATCAAGTATGGCTGTTTGGTTCGAATAAAGACCAAGCTGTCACATCAGACATTCAGCAGCAAATAGCCCCGGAGCTACGCCAACACTGTGCCAACCTGGCAGGAAAAACGCAACTGGTTGAAGCCGTCGACCTGCTGGCAAGTTGTGATATCGTGATAAGCAATGATTCGGGCTTAATGCATATCGCCGCGGCTGTTGGTACCAAGATTATCGCCGTGTATGGATCGACCTCACCGGATTACACTCCGCCGCTTTCACAGCAAGTAGAAATCGTTCACACCGACATTAGCTGTCGCCCTTGCTTCAAACGTGAGTGCCCTTACGGCCACTTGAAATGTCTCAATGAACTGCCACCATCTCGAGTCATAGAGGCCATCGGCAAGCTTTCTTCATAATAGGTCTACATCCATGATTCGCAGTCTGTATTCAATCTTACTATATCTTGCGACACCATTCTTTCTGAAGAAATTATACAAGTCGCAGGATGACAAGCCGGCCTACGGCTCACGCTGGCATGAGCACTTTGGCCAATGTCCGCCTTTGCAACACAACAACCCGGTTTGGATACATGCGGTTTCAGTCGGTGAAGTCATCGCGGCAACGCAGCTGATTAAAGCTATTCAGCGTGACTACCCTGAACAAGCCATTTTGATCACCACAACCACCAGCACGGGTGCCGAGCAGGCAGAGAAACTCCCGGGGCGTATTGAACATCGCTATATGCCCCTTGACTTTAGCTGGGCTATAAATAAATTCTTGCGTATTACAAAACCTAAAGCATTGCTCATTATGGAGACGGAGCTATGGCCGAATACGCTTGCTCAAGCCAAACAGGCTGGTCTTCCCGTCTATGTTCTCAACGCCAGGCTTTCGGAGCGCTCCTTTCGGCGTTACAAAAAGGTGCAACGACTCTTTGACATTGTCAAAAACAACATCGACTACCTTCTGTGCCAGCACAGCGATGATGCCGAGCGTTTTGTGAAATTAGGGTTAAGTGAAAAGCAGGTCGCCGTGACCGGCTCGGTAAAGTTTGATATCAACGTCAGCCAGGAAATCCACGAGAATGGCAACCAGCTCCGTCAACTCCTTGGACAGCATCGCCCCGTCTGGATTGCAGCCAGTACTCACCGTGGAGAGGATGAGCAACTGCTTGAAGCTTTTTCCAAAGTCAGAGCAGAAGTACCAGATTCGATACTTATTCTGGTGCCTCGTCACCCCGAACGCTTTACTGAGGTTGCTGATCTCTGCCAGGCAAGTGGGCTAACGGTTGTTCGTCGTACCGAGGCCACCGATGGGATACCCGATAACTGCGATATCTACCTGGGCGACACCATGGGCGAGATGTTAGTCCTGCTGGCGGCTGCTGATATTGCCTTCATAGGCGGTAGTTTGCTTGGAGATAAAGTGGGTGGCCATAACCTGCTTGAACCGGCAGCACTTAGCAAACCCATTATCACCGGCCCCAGCTATTTCAACTTCACGGATATCACCCAGCAGCTGCTCGACAACAATGGAGCTGTGGTTTGCCAGGACAGCAAGGAAATAGCCGCCCAGCTCATCGTCTGGTTCAAAGATGAAGTATCACGAGAAGAGACTGGGCAGCAAGCTTTGCAGGTGGTGATACAGAACCAGGGCGCGATTGAAAAAACAGTAAACAATCTCAAGCCTGTGCTTACCCATTAACGAACAATGCTCAGTCCTTTCGCAAAGGACTGAGCATTGGCTTACAAAAATCTCAACGACTCGTTAATCTTTCGATTGCGTGTTTTCGCCCTTGATCAAATCTTCTGGCGCTGTATGGATCCACTTTCCTCTAGGCTTATCAAGATACTGGAAGTGCTCATTGGTAAAACTGCCTTGAATACAGGTATAGCGGTAACTTCTGAACTCGACACCTTCTTCGCCTTCAAGAGCATCACTTAGCACTTGCGGGCCTGTTGTTGAGTAGACTCCCTTGGTTTCGTCCCTGTTTTTTATATTGTCGACAATAAGGTCGATTGTTTTCTGATAAATTGGGTTATTGGGCGCTGTTGCAAGGAAAAAGTTAGTAATCTGACTATCTTGTTTATTTTTAATAAATATTTGACTCTGGTCTTGGGTAATTTTAGATAGTGGCCAAACCAGATTGGCGTCAATATCAAGGTATACGCCACCTTTAACATTAAGAACGACTAATCGCCATAAATCAGCCTTTGCCGCACCATCATTAATCCTTTTATAGCACTCATAGACCTCTTCCGAAGCGTTCTCTCTGATAAACTTTTCAATCCCCTCATTGTCTACATAATAGTAGTCATGATCCAGTGACATCAGTCGATTAAACAAGTAATTGAGATAAACTGGCAGCGTAGATTTGTTCGAAAAGTTGGTTTGCCAGATCACTTTCGGGATATCAGATGTTTTGCTCGATAATACCTTGGCTCGCGAATACGATGGTATTTCAAACCGTTTTTTAGGGAACAAAAGATGGAATGGATACGAGAGCAACTTACAGATGTTGCCAATCACTTTGCTTAACCGGTTAACCAATAAAATAACTGCATTCATAGTTTTACTTTCTACCACTAATTCACGTCAAAAATATTTACTTTTCAAAAGTCTTTAACTTTCTTTATAGCTGTTATATAGCCAATTCCATTCGCTCTCATCCCATATTATAGAAAACCGCTGTACCTCTTTCCTCAACGAGCGTTGCAGCCGATCAAGGTTGCCTTGTTTCCACTTGTCGCCCTTGCTCTGATAGCACTTATCAAAATCGATAAGCCAGAACTGCCCCTTACCATCCAATAATATGTTATGAATATTCAAGTCAGTGTGGCATACCTGCAGGTTATGCATTTTCCTAATTAACAGTCCGATATCCCGCCACTCACTTTCAGACAGCTTTCGCTGTTGCAGCACAGCAACCAGATCCCTGGCATTGGCAACCTGCTCGGTGAGAATATCAGCCTTGTATGTCAACCCGCACCTTACCGCTCTGGCCGCCACCGGCCTTGGCACTCTGACACCGCCTTCAGCCAAGAGTTGCAACAATTTGATCTCTTCAGCACAACGGGTCTTTCCCCAGCCGGTAAAGATATACTGATCCTTCACCAGCTTTCCCAATAATCCTCCACGCCAGTAATGACGAAGGGCCATCGGCAATTGAGGAGTAGAAATAAAGTATGTAGTGCCACGACCACTAGCCTGCCCGGTAATCGCATCCTGCTGCTGCCAGTAATTTGGATCAAAGCAGCGTGCTGGGTCTGTTTTAAGTAGCGAATCATCAAACCAGATCCGGCTTCCATTAAGTGACAATACTTGCATAATCGTTAAGATGAGTCGTTTTACAATTTTAAATCCCAGCTGCATAATGCAGGTTAATGAGTTCCAGAGCAATTGTATATGGCCCTATTTTCGTCTCCTCCGTCTTCATTATGTGTCCTCCGTCTTTCCGCAATCGGCGATGCGTGCAATGCCAGCGCCATGGTTCAGGCAATTCAGCGTCAATGGCCCACAACGAAAATTACGTGGGTCATGGGGAAGGCGGAAGCACAACTGCTGGGTGACTTACCCGGTGTACGTGTCATCACCTTTGACAAAAAAAAGGGGTTGAAAGGTTATACCCAGCTATGGAAACAGCTTCGTGGCGAACGCTTTGATGCATTGCTGCATTTACAAACGGCGCTGCGGGCCAGTATTGCCAGCCTGGGGATCCGTGCCAAATATCGCCTCGGTTTCGATAAAACCCGAAGTAGTGATCTGCAAAACTGGTTCATCAACACCCCGGTGACGTCACCAGACTCTCCCCATGTCCTGGATGGCTTTATGGCCTTTGCCCGGACCATTGGCATTGAAGATACCAATCCCCGTTGGGAGCTTGAGCTCTCTCAGGCAGATCAAGACTGGACCAAGCAATACTCAGATTCAGCACCAATACTGGTTATCGTGCCTGCAGCCAGCAAGGCATTCAAAAACTGGACTGCTGATGGCTACGCAAAAGTTGCCGAACATGCAGTCGCCAGTGGAATGAAAGTCATATTGGCCGGTAGTCCGGCCGAGGTCGAAATACAGCTGGCCGAACGGGTCTGCGAACTGAGCAACGTGCCTCTGACCAACCTGGTCGGAAAGAGTAGTCTGAAACAAATGCTTGCCTTGTTGGCACAAGCTGATCTGGTGATTGCGCCCGATACCGGCCCGGCCCATATGGCCGTTGCCGCCAACACACCAGTAATCGGCCTTTACGCCCATCACAATCCGAAGCGAACCGGTCCCTATCGGTACCTGGATTACGTTGTCAGCGCCTACCAGGAAGCCATTGAGGCAGAAACCGGTAAGCCTTTAAGCCAACAGTCCTGGCGAAGTCGGGTCAAAGATCCCGAAGCGATGCAACGCATTCGTGCCGAAGCCGTCATTACCATGCTCGACAAAGCCCTATCTGATTTTCATATCCTTAAGGAGACAAAATGAGTGCCACTAAGCCGACCCTTGCTGTTGCGCTGATCGTCAAAAATGAAGCCGACAATTTACAGGCATGCCTGGAATCAGTCACAGGCTGGGTAGACGAAATTGTTGTACTCGATGCCGGAAGTACTGACAATACGGAATCTATTGCCCGTCAGTATACCGATAAGTTCTTCATCAATGCCGACTGGCCGGGATTCGGCCCCCAGCGCCGACTGGCACAGAGCCATGTAGAGTCTGACTACATCTTGTGGCTAGATGCCGACGAGCGAGTCACTCCGGAGCTCAAGCAGAACATCATGGACGTGCTCTCATCCCCTCAGGACAAGACGGTATACAGTATTCCACGCCTGAGCTGGGTGTTTGGCCGCTATATCCGCCACTGTGGCTGGTACCCGGATCGCGTCAACCGTCTCTATCCGACCAAGCTGACCCAGTACAACCAGGATCTGGTGCACGAAAAGGTCGAACTATCCCCGGAGATGACAGTACAGCCTCTGGACGGCGATCTGCTGCACTTTACCTACAATGACTTGCACCACTATCTGGTAAAATCGGCCGGCTATGCCAAAGCCTGGGCTGAGCAGCGGGAAAAGCGCGGCAAACGAAGCAGCATCGGCCAGGGCCTGTTGCACGCTATTGGCTGCTTCCTGAAAATGTATGTCCTTAGAGCGGGCTTTCTTGATGGCAAGCAGGGCTTCCTGCTATCAATTCTATCGGCACACTCCACGTTCGTGAAATATGCCGACCTGTGGATCAGGAGCAGTACTGAGCCACCCAAGGCTTAGCTTTTTCCAGTACCGCCTCTATCTCAATTAGTCCCATGTCCGTCTCCTGCTCCTTGCCGGCAGGCGGACAGAACGCCAAATGACGCCCGGCAGTATTCAGTGTCTTCCAGCGCAACGGGGTTGCTGAACGCTTACTCGGGAAGAAACCAATCGTCGGCACATCAAGTGCAGCCGCGATATGCAACGGACCAGTCGAGCCGGCCATAAACAAATCAGCACACGCCAGAGAACGAGTAAAATCTTGCAGGCCGTCGTTCTTGTCGTAGACATAGGCAGATACCTCTGCCTGGATTAAGGCATACAGCGACGCCGCCATCGCTTCCTCACCCGGTCCGGCAGTCAGTACAAATTCACAATGCTGCTGTGTTGCTACGCCTTTTATCAGCTCGGCATACTGCGCCAGCGACAAGTTATTGGCCGAACCACCACTGCCGACATGGATAAAGCACCACGGTTTACCGCTATCCAGAGCCAGCTGCGCGACCAGTTTCTCTTTTTGTGCCGCCAGTACCTCTTCACCAAAGGTCAGATACGGCCCCTGCGGCTCGTGACAGTCAATCTGGTTATCCGCCAGGAAGTAGCGAATCAAATCCAGGTTGTATTCAAATTCCGGCTTTTCCGAGCGAGATCGGCGCTGCTTTAGGCGACGGTTGAACAATAACTGTGCGAGCTTGGTGGCAGGCGCCAGGCGGTAAGGGATCCCGGCTTTCCAGAGCAGTTTGGCGTTATAGCCATTCGAAAACAGGCAGATTGCCGCATCAAAACCTTGTTGCTTGATATCTGAAACCAGCTCAACCTGCTCTGCCTTGCTCGATTTTGCCGTCGGATCGATCATCACCTCGTCAATCCACGGGCAAAGCCTGGCAACCGGCGCGGTATAATTCGGAACAAGAGCAGTTACCTTGCACTCTGGCAGTGATTGCTTGAGCATCGCAAAGCTGGGCCAGGCCAGCATGAAATCGCCAATTTTATCATTTCGCACAACGAGAACTTTCTTCATAGCACCTTGTTCCAACTAAAACCAATCCGTCCGGATAATACAAGATAGGGAAAAATTAACCATAGCAATTGGCGTGAAAGATGGAGCAGCCCGCTGCTTTTTTGATAGCATAACGTCATCTTTGTATTGAGGATCTCCTTGTGAAGCACAATAAGAATACCCGTGTCATCTATCCCGGCACCTTTGATCCCATCACCAACGGGCACCTTGATCTCATCGAACGCGCTGCTGCGATGTTTGACCATGTCGTTGTCGGCATTGCTTTCAGCCCGAGCAAGAAACCCCTGTTCGATCTCGAAGAGCGGGTACAGCTTGCCAAGCGTATCACCCGGCACCTCTCGAATGTCGAAATCGTCGGCTTCTCAGGATTACTGGTCGATTTTGCCAAAGAATACCAGGCCAATATCCTGGTACGGGGACTGCGAGCCGTGTCTGATTTTGAATACGAATTCCAGCTTGCCAACATGAACCGCCGCCTGATGCCGGAGCTCGAGACGGTATTTTTGACCCCGGCGGAAGAGAACTCATTTATCTCCTCGACCATTGTCAAAGAAGTCGCGCTGCATCACGGCGATGTCAGCCAGTTTGTCGACCCGGAAATAACCGACGCCCTGCTGGAAAAGCTCCACGGTAAATAAAAACAGCTTGCAAGAAAAAGGAGGCATTAGCCTCCTTAATTGTTTCTCTCACTCTCGTACCGCACACGGTTCCGGCTACACCAAATAAAACTTCCTATACCAGTCCACAAAAGCTTTCACCCCGTCTTTCACTGACACAGTCGGCTTATAATCAATGGCCTTGAACAAGTCTTCCGTATCGGCATAGGTGGCATATACATCGCCAGGCTGCATGGGCATTAAATTTTTTCTGGCATCAATACCCAATGCTTCTTCCAGCGCTTCGATGAACGCCATCAGCTTCACCGGGCTGCCGTGGCCGATATTGTAGACACGGTAGGGAGCAGAACTGGTAGCCGGCGTGCCCGCCTCGACCGTCCACTCTGTATTTTTCTCAGGGATCACATCCTGAATACGGATGATCCCTTCGACGATATCATCGATATAGGTAAAGTCACGGCGCATGTCACCATGGTTGTAGACATCAATCGGCTCGCCATCAACAATCTTCTTGGTGAACTTAAACAGCGCCATGTCCGGCCTGCCCCATGGCCCGTAAACAGTAAAAAAGCGCAAACCGGTAGTCGGAATACCGTACAGGTGGGAATAGGTGTGAGCCATCAGCTCGTTGGATTTCTTGGTTGCCGCATAGAGCGAGATAGGATGGTCCACGCTGTCTGTCGTCGCAAACGGCATCTTCTGATTCAGGCCATACACCGAGCTTGAGGAGGCATATACCAGATGCTGGATATTATGCCGGCGACAGCCTTCAAGAATCGTCAGGTGCCCGACTAGATTACTGTCTGCATACGCCATCGGATTATCAATGGAATAGCGTACCCCAGCCTGAGCGGCAAGGTGGATCACCCGATCAAAATGATGATCGGCAAACAACCCGGCCATCCCGTCACGATCCGCAAGATCCATTTTGATAAAACGAAAGGCCGGATGATGAAGACGATCCAGCCGCGCCAGCTTGAGGTTTATATCATAATAATCATTGATATTATCGATACCGATAACCTCATGCCCCTGTGCACACAAGCGCTCAGAAACCGCACTGCCGATAAACCCAGCGGCACCCGTGACAAGATATTTCATATATTCCCTTCCCAGCAGATATGCCAACACGACACATCATCAATCTATACAATCACCATTGAATCATAGTGATAGACTGACTACTTCGCTATGGTACCAAGGTATGAATAAAGCCAACCGGTGACAAACACATCAGTTATGTCTGGCAGTCAGAGCAATAGACCGTTGCTCGCTGGCCAATTTTCATCTCGCTCAGCGTCTTGTCACAACGCGGACATGGCTCACCGCCCTTCCCGTACACCAATAGCTCCTGGGCAAAATAGCCCGGTTTGCCATCGGCATTTTTGAAGTCTTTCAGGGTCGTTCCGCCCTGCTCGATAGCAAACGCCAGGACGGCTTTCACCTCAGCTACCAACACTTCCATCCTTTGCCGGGAGATTTTACCTGCGGCCCTTTTCGGGTGGATCCCCGCACTGAACAGGGACTCGTTGGCATAGATGTTCCCGACACCCACCACCACCTGGTTATCCATCAGAAACTGCTTGATAGCCGTTCGCTTTCCCTGCGCCCTGTCAAACAGGTAATCAGCGGTAAATGCCTCACTTAACGGCTCGGGACCGAGCTTGCTCAGCACCGTATGCTCTTCGTCGAGAGGCTGTTGCCACAACCAGGCGCCAAACCGCCGCGGATCGTTATATCTCAGCACCTCGCCGCTCGACAGCACCAGATCCACATGATCATGCTTTTCCGGCGGCACCGAGGCCGGTAGCACCCGCAGGCTTCCTGACATCCCCAAATGGACAATGGCGTAGCCGATATCCGTTTCAAGCAGCAGGTACTTTGCTCGCCGGCTGACCTTACGGATCACCTGGCCTTCTATCTGGCGGATATCATCGGGCACCGGCCAGCGTAGTTTAGGGTTGCGGACAATGATTTCAGCCACACGATGGCCAGTAACATGAGGGGTGATCCCCATTCTGCTGACTTCAACTTCAGGTAATTCAGGCATGTTCAATCCATAAAAACAATCAGTGGGGGAACAGATAAGATTCGTCGACAGAAATCGCCAGCCAGTTGCCCTGCCAGCTTTTCAGCAGCCAAAACTGCGGCAGCTGATAGACGGTTACCCGTACCGGCTCATCGGCAGCGTGCAGCCATACCTCAACTGTCTTCGGCGCATTCAACTGGGGCTTGAGCTGCTCCATGGTTGCATCATCGACCAGCGTACCGGAAATCGACTGCCAATGCTCGATAACCGTACCGGGCTGCTGCTCGATCTGAGGATCGACAATCCAACGGCCATCCTGGGCAGTAAAAACATGCTGTGGCAGAACCAACCGCGAGATAACGGCCTGTTCGGGCAGTAATGATTGTATCGTCGGTGATGTCTGCGATGCCTCGGGCTCAAGCCGTGCCCGGATCAGCTCGGGAAACTGGATAGCAGCAATAAACAAAACGACGGAAATAATAATAACGTTGTTCCAGCCCCGTCGTGACAGCTTTATCCCCATAGTTCTTCCCCTGTAGTCCCAGTCTGACTTCTCTATGAATATAACACCAAAGCACGCTGCGCACGGTATCGGATAAGTGCGACGGCCGGTAAATTGCAGGCATAAAAAAACCCAGCAAAATGCCGGGCTTTTATCAAAGAACAGAAAAAATCAATTACTTGATTTTAGCTTCTTTGTACATAACGTGCTTGCGAACTACAGGATCAAATTTTTTGATCTCGAATTTGCCTGGCATGTTACGCTTGTTTTTGTCGGTAGTGTAGAAGTGGCCTGTACCAGCAGATGATACTAGACGGATCTTCTCACGAATGCCTTTAGCCATTGTTCAAATCCTCTTAAACGTTCTCGCCGCGAGTACGCATATCAGCAAGAACGGCATCGATGCCTTTCTTATCAATGATACGCATACCTTTCGCAGAAAGGCGTAGTTTAACGAAGCGTTTTTCGCTTTCTACCCAGAAACGATGAGTTTGCAGGTTCGGCAGAAAACGACGCTTGGTGGCATTACGTGCGTGTGAACGGTTGTTACCCGTTACAGGACGCTTACCAGTTACTTGGCATACTCGGGACATTACTGTCTTCTCCAAATCGTTTCAGCTCGATATCTACCATGGTTAATTCAATGCGAAAAAACTTTTCACATACAACCACAGCTATCAAAGGTCGCGCATTATACTAAGTCAAAACCAGTTGCTCAAGTCCCGAGCAGTCCTTTCTCAACTTTTTGATCGAATTTTGACTATTTTATAGCCAATTTCGTTCAGCGAAAGAAACTATCTCCCCATCGCCAACAACAAAATGATCTAGGATGCGAATATCGACTAAGGCCAGCGCATCGCTGATTCTTCGTGTAATTCGACGGTCTGCCTGACTCGGCTCTGCTACGCCTGACGGGTGATTATGCGCTAAAATGAGCGCGGCTGCATTAAGTTCCAGTGATCTTTTTACAACTTCCCGTGGATAAACGCTTGCAGCATCGATTGTCCCCTCAAAAAGAACCTCGCCGGTCAGCACCCTATGCTGGTTATCCAAAAACAGCACATAGAATGCTTCACGATGTCGGTCCCTCAACTTCTGGCTCAGATAACGACGGGTATGGGCCGGACTGGTCAGGGCATCATCTTTCTTTAGTGTCTCTTCAAAATGCCGGTGACTCATCGCCAATACAGCCTGAAGCAAGGCATACTTCGCCGGCCCCAATCCTTTATGCCGACAAAACTCCTCCTTACTTGCCGCCAGCAAGGCCCGTAGCGAACCAAACTGATCCAGCAGCGATGTCGCCAGCTCGATCGCATTCATGCCGGCAATACCCGTCCGCAGGAAAATAGCCAGCAGCTCGGCATCCGTTAAGGCCTCAGGGCCGTGCGACAATAGTTTTTCCCGCGGGCGGGAAGCCGATGGTAATTGCTTCAAAGACATAATGCCCTCCAATCTATTGCTACAGAAAAGGGCTTTGCAGACATCAAAACAAGAACCTGACACGGCTTGTGAGAAAACCTTCGCAAAAATATCCTCGGCTTGCATTACATCCCGCCGCCGGTTGTAGCTTGATCTCGGACGGTGAATCTCACGGCCTTTGGTGCTATCTTGTTGGCCTGATTGAATTGGCTCACAGAGACAGGCAGAACAATGGAAACACTGGCAGGAAAAAAAATACTTCTGGGGATCAGCGGCGGTATTGCAGCTTATAAATGTGCAGAGCTGACGCGCCGTTTAATAGAGCGTGGCGCCGAGGTGCGTGTCGTGATGACCCAGGCCGCCCAGGAGTTTATTACTCCGCTCACCATGCAGGCGGTGTCGGGAAACCCTGTTTCTGACAGCCTTTTTGATCCGGCAGCCGAAGCTTCTATGGGCCATATCGAACTGGCCAAATGGGCCGACTTAGTCCTGCTGGCACCGGCAACAGCCGATCTGATTGCCCGCATCGGTGCCGGTATGGGCAATGATCTGCTCAGCACCCTGTGCCTTGCCACAGACTCACCGATTGCCGTCGCCCCGGCGATGAACCAGCAGATGTACAGCAATATTGCTACCCAGGAAAATCTGGCCACTTTGAAACGACGTGGTTTCCATATCTGGGGACCGGCCAGCGGCGAGCAGGCCTGCGGCGATGTCGGCCCGGGACGCATGCTCGAACCGATGGATCTGGTTCACCGTGCCGAGGACTTCTTTCAGCCAGTTGATTTAACCAATATCAAGATTGCTATCACGGCAGGTCCAACCCGGGAAGCCATCGATCCGGTTCGCTACCTGACCAACCACAGCTCCGGCAAAATGGGATATGCCATTGCCGAGGCCGCCGCCAAGCGCGGTGCACACGTCACCCTGATCAGTGGCCCGGTCAATCTGGCCACTCCGGCAGGCGTCGAGCGAGTCAACACCGAAAGTGCCGAGCAGATGCACCAGGCAGCGATGGACGCAGCAACCAACCATGATATTTTCATCTCCTGCGCCGCCGTAGCCGATTTTCGTCCGGCTGAAATCGCCTCTCAGAAAATGAAGAAAAAATCCGGTGAAGACGAAATGGTCCTTCGGCTGGTCAAAAACCCGGATATTGTGGCAAGCGTGGCAGCGTTGGCACAACACCGTCCCTTCACCGTCGGCTTTGCCGCAGAAACCCAGGACGTAGAGCAATACGCCCGCGGCAAACTGAGTCGCAAAAACTTGGATTTAATTTGTGCCAATGATGTCTCCCAGCAAGGCCTGGGTTTTAACAGCGACAGCAATGCCCTGCACCTGTACTGGCCTGAAGGCGACAAGCCACTGCCACTGGCATCAAAGCAAGAGCTCGGCCAGCAGCTGATCAGCGAAATCATTGACCAGTTTAAAGCGAAACAACACTAAGAGAACACGCATGAAGAACATTGACCTGAAAATCCTCGACCCGCGCGTCGGTAACGAGTTTCCGCTTCCGGCCTACGCAACGGAAGGATCAGCAGGCCTCGACCTCCGTGCCTGCCTGGACGAAGCACTGACCGTCGAACCCGGCCAAACCCACTTGATCCCGACAGGCATTGCTATCCACATTGCCGATCAGGGTCTGGCGGCCACCATTTTGCCTCGCTCGGGCCTTGGCCATAAGCACGGTATCGTACTGGGTAACCTGGTCGGGCTTATCGACTCGGATTATCAGGGCCAGTTGATGGTATCGGTGTGGAACCGCGGCCACAGCACCTTTAGTATCGAGCCGGGCGATCGTATTGCCCAGTTGGTCTTTGTCCCTGTGGTGCAGGCTGACTTCAATATCGTGTCGGACTTCGATGCCAGTGACCGCGGCGAAGGCGGATTCGGTCACTCCGGTCGCCAATAAGTACGCTCCGGCAGTTCGCCCTCGACTCAGGGCTGGTTTCAGAACTGGTTTCAAGGCTGATGACGAATTAGTCGAATCAGATCAAATATAAAGCTCACCGCTTCAGGTTGAGCTTTTTTTGCCGATAAAGAGATCAGTATCTAACGCCAGCGCTTTTCACGGCGCGGCAGCATCGCTAAGATAAGCGGGTTTGATCGGCAGGTTAGCGCTGTCGGCAACAGACTCATTTCGAAAAGGAACGGTTATTCATGGCTGGCAATAAAAAAAACAATCGCCGCGAAGAAATTTTGCAAGCGCTGGCGCAAATGCTGGAGTCTGCCCAGGGCAGTCAACGCATTACCACCGCCAAGCTGGCAGCACAGGTTGGTGTTTCAGAAGCCGCCCTGTACCGCCATTTCCCGAGCAAGGCACGGATGTTCGAAGGACTGATTGAATTTATCGAAGACTCAATCACCACCCGCATCAATCGCATTCTCGATGATGAAAAGGACACCCTTAACCGCCTGCGCATGGTCCTACAATTAATCCTCGGTTTTGCCGAACGCAATCCAGGCCTGACCCGCATTATGACCGGCCACGCCCTGATGTTCGAACAAGACCGCCTCCAGGCTCGGATCAACCAGCTATTCGAGCGTATCGAAACCCAGCTTCGCCAAATCCTGCGTGAACGCAAGCTACGCGAAGGCAAAGGCTTCCCTGTCGATGAAAGCATCCTGGCAGCACAACTGCTCGGTCAGGTAGAAGGCAGCCTCAACCGCTTTGTACGTTCAAACTTCAAGTACAAGCCGACCGAGAGCTTTGACGACTACTGGCGACTGCTGAGTGCAGAGCTAGGTTAAGTCCAAGACCGAGCTCCGAGGCGCAAGTATCGAGATAAAAAAGCGAGTGGTAAGTACCACCCGCTTTTTTGATTTTAAGTCCTGGGTACTGGGTCCTAGGAGCTAGAAACTAGCTCACTGAATCTAGACTGTGAACCAAGCTCTTGCTCTTCCTAGAAACCTAGCACCTGCCGTTCCTAGAACCTCTCTTACACCCCGTACTCAGCACGGTACGCCTTCACCGCCTCAAGGTGTGTTTCCATACCGTCCTGCTCTTCCAGGTAGCTCACCACATCACCCAGCGACACAATGGAAATCACCGCACAGCCGAAATCGCGCTCAACTTCCTGAATCGCCGACAGCTCACCCTTGCCTTTTTCCTGACGGTCAATCGCCACCAGTACACCGGCCAAGTCAGCACCGTTGGCCTTAATGATTTCCATCGATTCACGAATCGCCGTTCCTGCCGTGATCACATCGTCAACCAGCATGATACGGCCTTCCAGCGCGCTGCCGACCAGGTTGCCGCCCTCACCGTGCGCTTTCGCCTCTTTGCGGTTGAAGCAATACGGCGTATCGACATCATGGTGATCAGCCAGTGCAACCGCCGTGGTGGTAGCAATCGGGATCCCCTTGTACGCAGGGCCAAACAGCACATCATACTCGATGCCTGCATCCACCAAAGCTTCAGCGTAAAAACGGCCCAGACGTGCAAGATCACGACCTGTATTGAACAAGCCCGCATTAAAAAAGTACGGACTCTTACGGCCAGATTTCAGAGTAAACTCACCAAACTTAAGAACACCTTTTTCCAGGGCGAATTCGATGAACTGACGCTGATATGCTTTCATGGTTTCTCCTATCTTTATCGGTATTAGTACTGCTACACAAAGTCCAAATTTGGCGGGTTCACACTCTCTCACCAAAATTTAGACAAAAAAAAGCGACTCAATAGAGTCGCTCAATAATTAATTTTCCAACGCTCGCTTCTGAACGCTGATAATGTCGTCAATGCCGGACTTGGCCAGTGCCAGCATCGCCAGTAATTCTTCGTGGCTGAAGGCCTCGCCCTCTGCCGTACCCTGGATCTCGATCATCTTGCCTTCTTCGGTCATCACCACGTTCATGTCGGTTTCGGCAGCGGAATCTTCGACATATTCCAGATCGCAAATCGGCTCGCCGTTATAGATACCGACCGACACAGCCGCCACCATTCCCTTCAGCGGGCTTTCCTTCAGCAGGCCTTTCTCGATCATGTAGTTGATAGCATCAACCAGAGCAACCATTGCACCGGTAATAGAAGCCGTACGGGTACCACCGTCAGCCTGGATAACATCACAGTCAACGGTGATCATCTGCTCGCCAAGGGCTTCCAGGTCTACCGCCGCACGCAGGCTACGGGCAATCAGGCGCTGAATTTCCATGGTACGGCCGCCTTGCTTGCCGCTGGCCGCTTCACGGCGGCTGCGCGCATGGGGTGCGC
>NZ_JAKRFQ010000118.1 GCF_022347985.1 Photobacterium sp. OFAV2-7 | reverse complement strand
GATTGCAGCCAAGATCAAACGCGGATTCATCAACACATAGGGAAAGTAGATCTCATGGATGCCACCAAACACATGAATGATGGATGCCCCACCAGCAGTTTGCTTAGCCATGCCACGTCCAAACACCATATAGGCCAGCAAAATCCCGAATCCAGGCCCCGGGTTAGCTTCAATCAAAAAGAAAATGGAGCGGCCAGCTTCTGTGGCCTGCTGGATACCCAACGGTGAAAATATCCCGTGGTTAACGGCATTATTCAAAAAGAGTATCTTGGCTGGCTCAACGAAAATGGACGTCAACGGGAGCAGTCCCAGTTCCACCATAACATTCACACCAGCTGCAAGTGCCAGGGAAATCACCTTGACCAAAGGGCCAATCATATAGAAAGCTAAAATGGCGCAGGTCATCCCAATCAGCCCTGCCGAGAAGTTATTAATCAACATCTCAAAGCCGCTTTTGATCTTGCCTTCAACCATCTGGTCAAACTTATAGATCACCCATCCACCCATAGGGCCGACAATCATAGCTCCGAGCAACATCGGGATATCGGTACCAACAATGGCACCCATTGTCGTTACCGCACCGACAACTGCGCCTCGTTCACCGCCAACGAGCTTACCGCCCGAATAGCCGATCAGCAGCGGTAAAAGATAACTGATCATCGGGCCGACAAGCTGAGCTAACGTATCGTTAGGAAACCACCCGGTCGGATTAAACAAGGCAGCAATAAAGCCCCAAGCGAGAAATGCGCCAATATTAGGCAACACCATTTTAGAAAGAAAACGACCGAAATGTTGAATATGAATCTTGGTAGCAGGTGACAGCATTAGATCTTCCCTTTGGCTTTCTCTCTTAAACCTAAACCAGATAACGCATTACTGCATCGCCATTACCTGGAGTCAACCCTTCGCCTCGAAAGGCAATTATTCAAATTGGCGAATTACTATTCCTTTGAGTTTCTTATCTTACCCCGTCTTTTCAAAAAAAAATGCCACAAACACTACAACCTTTCTCCCAATAGGCTGCAGTCGTCACTGTGGCAAACACCAGATAAAAAAGAAATTCAGTTACAGATTCATCATACTCTCAAGCGCATCTTCCAATCGCTCAAACTGATAAGTCACAATGCCTGTTAATAATATTTGAACGGAAGGTGCCAACGACACCTCCCGTCAGGCTGAGTTATAAAGCCTGGTACAAGGTTTCAATCTGCTTGGCTTCACTGCTTTCGGCATCAAGGCCGGTATACTTAGCCAATGTCTCGCATAATCCGTTCTCTTTCAGCGACGTTTGCAACTCGATCGCTTGCGGATCGATATCATTGGTATATTTAAACGCAGCCGCTATCCCTTTTAGCAAAGTGCCATTTTCCGTCCCGTATTCAATCGTCCCTAGCAATGGCTTGATTAACCGGTCGTTGGCGCCGAGCTTTCGAATTGGCTGACGGCCGACGCGATCAATCTCATCACGAAGGTATGGGTTGGCAAAGCGCCCGAGGATTTTCTCGATATAGGCATTATGCATATCGCGGTCAAAGCCATATCGGCGGATCAACACCTCACCGCTTTCCTGCATAGCCGCTTTCACCTGCTCGCGGATCTCACAGTCTTCAATCGCATCACGGACTGTTTCATGGCCTTTTAGCGCGCCCAGGTATGCGGTAATGATGTGGCCGGTGTTCAGGGTGAACAATTTACGCTCTACAAACGCCATCAGGTTATCGGTCGTTTCCATGCCTTCGATAGCCGGAATGTCACCTCTAAACTGCTGCTTGTCGACAATCCACTCGCTAAAGCTTTCTACTGTAACCTCAAGCGGATCGTTAGCCGCTTCTGACGGTGGTACGATGCGGTCTACTGCCGAATCAACAAACCCCACCAGCTCATCAGCCTGGGCGTGATAAATGGCGTTAAGGTGTGTATAAACCTGCTCTTTAAGATGAGTGGTACCACGTACCATATTCTCGCAAGCAATGATGTTCAGTGGGTTGTTGTTACCTGATTCAAAGCGGTGGGTAAGACCCGTTGCAATTGTTTTGGCAATAATGTCCAGGACATTCGGGCCGACCGCCGTGGTCACCATATCGGTATGAATGATCTGCTCAATCACATCCTGAGAAGCCGAATTAACGGCCGTTACGTGTGTCACGGTATCAATTTTACACTCGCTACCAACCACTTTTACTTTGTATGACTGATCGTGACTCAGTTGATCAACCAGTGGCTCGTCGACATCTGCAAAGGTCACAGCAACATTTGCATCAGAAAGTAGTTTGCCAATAAAACCACGGCCGATATTGCCTGCACCAAAATGAACAGCTTTCATAATAATTCCTACCATATAAAAAATTGGGGTTGAGGCCAGTGGGAGGTACCAGCCTCGGGACACTCAGAGATCGTTCTGGATTAAGCCGCTTTCTGGCCTGCCAAAATATTCAGTACTTCATTGACATCAGTCGTACTGGTCAGGCGCTCAATAGCCTCCGGATCATCAAGTGCATTGGTGATGGTAGTAATTACCTGAATGTGCTCGTCGTTCTTGGCTGCAATACCGACAACCAGTTTGGCGACATCGTCTTCGTCATCGGTGAACTGTACACCGGCTGGGTATTGGCAGATTACGATACCGGTCTTCATAACACGATCTTTCGCTTCAACCGTACCGTGCGGAACCGCAATCGACTCTCCAAGGTATGTTGGTACTAATTGCTCGCGTTCAAACATGGCATCAACATACTCAGGTTCTGCGTAACCAAGCTTGACCAACTGTTCACCCGCGTAACGAATAGCCTCTTCCTTGGTAGCGGCATTCAACCCCAGGTGAATGTTCTCAGCCTGAATCTGGAATACTTGTGGAGCCTGTGATTCAAAGTTATCGTCGTTTGCTGCGACAGGCGATACCTTGACCATAGCCGAATCATTTGCCGCATCCGGGCTGCTGGCAGCAACAATGCTTGTCACCAAATCGTTGTATACCTGGCTATCAAGGAAGTTAGTCAGAGAAATATGTTTTGCGTTTGCCGCATGCTTACGGGCACGCTCAGTTAAGTCTTTATGAGTGATCACGATATCTACCTCTTGCGGCAAGCTGTTGATGGCACAGTTCGTTACGCTAATGTTGAGTCCGGCTTCCTGCACTTTTTTACGTAGCAGGCTTGCTCCCATTGCGCTTGAGCCCATACCGGCATCGCAGGCAACAATGATGTTGCGGACATTGGCCATATTGATGTTGCTCTTGTTTTCGGCAAGGACAGCACCGCCCAGAGAGCCACCTTTTGAACCTGCTTTCATTCCCTTCATTTTCGACGTAGCAGAAGCCAGGCTATCATCATCTTCGTCTGTCACAGGCTGGGTCTTCATGAGCAATGCCGCGACACAGAAAGAGACAGTTGCTGCAGCGATGACCGACAGGATAACACCAACAAATGATGCCTTAGGCGTCATCAGCAAGACGGCGAAGATAGAACCCGGAGATGCAGGTGAAACAATACCGGCATCAAACATTGTCAGTGTGAACACACCTGTCATACCACCGGCGATAACAGCCAGGATCAGACGTGGGTTCATCAGAATGTACGGGAAGTAAATCTCGTGAATACCGCCAAAGAAGTGGATAATTGAGGCACCACCGGCTGTCTGTTTTGCCGTACCGCGACCAAACACCATGTAGGCCAGCAGAATACCCAGACCCGGACCCGGATTAGCTTCAATTAAGAAGAAGATTGACTGACCAACCTCGTTTGCCTGCTGAATACCCAGCGGCGAGAAAATACCGTGGTTAATTGCATTATTCAGGAACAGGATCTTTGCCGGCTCAACAAAAATGGACGTTAGAGGTAGCAAACCTGCGTCGACAAGGAAATTTACCCCGCCAGCCAATCCTGCTGACAAGACTTTGACAAATGGGCCAATCATGTAGAACGCCAGGATGGCACAGATCATACCCACAATACCGGCAGAGAAGTTATTCACTAACATCTCAAAACCGCTTTTTACTTTGCCGTCGACCCAATTGTCGAACTTCTTGATAGCCCAACCACCCAGCGGACCAACCATCATGGCACCCATAAACATCGGGATGTCGGTACCGACGATAACACCAATGGTTGTGATGGCACCAACAACCGCACCGCGGTCGCCGCCAACCAATTTACCACCGGTATAACCAATCAATAATGGCAGAAGGTAAGTGATCATTGGGCCAACAAGCTTGGCTAATTCCTCATTTGGAATCCAGCCTGTTGGAATAAAGAGTGCAGTGATGAAGCCCCATGCGATGAAAGCACCGATGTTGGGCATCACCATATTCGATAAGAAGCGACCAAAATTTTGTACCTTGATCTTAGCATCTGGTGATATCATAGGATTCCCCGTTTGATGTTCAGTTTTAATCTGTTTTAGGTAACGGTTCGCCAAAACCGTCAATTGCTTAGTACCCAATTAATCTAACATAGATATTCAAAACCGAACTGATAACGGGTTTTTTGTGACCCCCATCAACTTCTAACACCATTCCAAAAATTATTTACGTGATCTCTGTTACAAACCCAACCTGTAATTAACAAACAAATCGAACTAAAACGAAAAGTCAACAACTTTGAAATGCGCGATATCACAAAACACAACAGAGCAAAATATAATCTCTTAGTGATCTTTATCACACAATCGTTAATTTCATCCTTTTAACATCTAGATCACAGTGACTCAGATCACACTAGCTGGGCGCATCTATACCCTCCGAAGATGACACCAATTCAAAATATGTCATTTTGTAATAAAATTTCATATGAGCATCATTGATTAATTACAGCCTATTCAGGCTCAAATCGGCCCGATAAAGCTGTACTAAACTGAGCGTTAAACAGTAAAAATGTCGGCGTTTATAGACAAAAAAAGCCAGCAGGGAACACCCGCTGGCTAGATAGACTCACTCTTCAAACGAAGGGTTTAGTCCCTCGGTACGGTTACAGCCTCAATGCATTGAGCTTCACCTGAGCCTGACCATACACGGAATCAAGCGGATAGGCATTGTCGTCAGACACAGCACCGGCCGACTTACCTGTCAGGATCTCAATCGCTTCGGTGACATGGCTGATAGCCCAGATCTGAAATTCTCCTTTCTCTACGGCAGCTACGACATCTTTACGGAGCATCAAGTTGTGGGCATTCGACTTGGGAATAATCACACCTTGTGTTGGATGGCGACCTTTGATGCCACATACATCGAAAAAGCCTTCAATCTTCTCATTTACGCCACCAATTGGCTGAGCCTCTCCGAACTGATTCATAGAACCGGTGATGGCCACGTCCTGACGTAGCGACATGTCTGAAAAGGCAGAGATAATTGCACATAGCTCAGCCATCGAAGCACTATCGCCATCCACCCCGCCGTACGACTGTTCAAAAGTCAGGTGAGTGGTCAACGGGATCTTCTTCGCCTTGCCAAAAATAGAGGCAAGATAAGCCGACAAGATCATAACGCCTTTGGAATGAATACGACCACCAAGCTTCACATTGCGCTCGATATCAAACACTTCACCCTCTCCGTACGCGGTTGTCGCGGTAATGCGGTTGGGAGCACCAAACTGGTAGTCAGTGGTCGAGATGACGGACAAGCCATTGATTTGGCCGACGACATCTCCCTGGGTATCAATCAAGGTGGTGCCGTTGGTGAAAGTCTGCATCACATGATCTTTGAGCCTGCTGACCCGCTTCTCCTGGCTCTGCAATGCCAGCTCAACATGGTTGGCTCGGATCATCGTCGCCTTCGATGACTTCGCCACGTAATTACTTTCACGCAGCAAGTTGGCAATATCAGCAGAATGCAGTGACAATTTGTTCTGATCATCGGCCTGACGTGAACTGTAATCAATGATCCGGGCTATCGCCTTTCTATCGCAATGCAGCATTTCGCTGTCATTCACAATACTGGAGATAAAACGGGCATACTGCACTTCGGATTCGTCGGTACGCGGCATCTCGTCTTCAAAATCAGCCGTCACTCTAAACAGTTCGCTAAAATCAGGATCGTAGTGCTGAAGCAACTGATAGGTCTGATAGTCTCCGAACAAGATAATCTTCACATTCAGCGGAATATCTTCCGGCTCAAGCGAAATGGTGCCAGACAGCGTCACCTCACGCTCCAGTGAACTCACGTTCAATTTTCTGGCCCGCAATGCCCTCTTCAAGCCATCCCAGACATATGGACGTTCCAGCACTTTCACCGCATCCATCAGCAGCACACCGCCATTTGCCCGGTGCAAACTGCCTGAACGGATCAGTGAAAAATCGGTAAAGACCGTTCCCTTGTAGGTAGCATTTTCCACATAGCCAAAGATGGAGTGATAGCTTGGGCTATCTTCCACCACGATAGGAAATTTCTGCTCCGGCTGGCTCACCACTACATTGACCTGATAGCGGCGAGGCATTTTCTTATCGAGCGCCGCATAGGCAAGCGCCACCTGCTCTTCGCTCTCTTCGAGGAAGATATCCAGATTATCCAGAATATCTTTCTGCATTGCGGTCAGATACGCTTTGACCTCAGACTGACCCTTATAAGCCTCTTTTAGCGGCTTGATGAAGTGCACCACAACATCAAGGGCAACTTCTTCATTAAGCTTCTGGATTTTGTCGGAGAATTCTTCTTCCAACTCGGTAAGCTGACGAACGATCCCTCGAAGCTTTTTCTCCAGATCGTTAATCGTCTCTTCGAACTGCTTCTGCTCGTCTTCGGACAGCTTGGCAAAGCTCTCTTCGGTATGGGGCTCCTCACCGTTCAGCGCCACCAACTGATACTCACCCTGAGTGGTCAGCGACAGGCTGACACTCTTCTCTTTTGCCTCATGGGTCAGGGTTAGCAACGAGCTTTCCTGCTTCTGGGTCAGCTGGTTTTTCAGCGTTTCGGAACGGCTGTAATACATTTCATTGTCGAATGCCAACGGCAGGGCCTTGACCAGCCTCAGCATCAACTTCTCGATTTCTTTCTTGAACTTCTGCCCGGTCCCTGCCGGCAGCTTCAGCACTTTCGGGCTACGTGTTTCCTCGAAATTCGCCACATAGCACCAGTCATACAAAGGCACGCCGTTGCCATTCGGATCATGGCGGTTCAGATAACGCAGCACCATGGTGCGCTTGCCCAGACCATTACGGCCAATGGCATAGATGTTATAGCCCTTCTCTTTGATCGACATGGCAAACTCAACGGCCTGCTGTGCCCTTTCCTGCCCGACGATTTCATCAAGCGGCGTCAGGTTCTTGGTCGACTTGCAATCAGCCGCCAATCCATTCAATTCTGAGGCGCGATACAGCTTGTCACTGCTTAGAGGTGTAATTGACATAAAGATCCCTCTTTTTATGACATAAGTTACCTCCAGTGTAGACAGTAAATTATTATCTTTTAGTGACTTATCTACCGTTAAGGGGGGCAAGGACACAACTTTCAGCGCGATCGCTCACTTTATAACCATATTCTGCACATTTTGCAGTGGCCTACGTTACGAATAGTGCGGTACTTGCCCTGAGCTACCGATCTACGTTGCGCTTTGATAGAATGCCGCGCTCTGTCACATCTGGTAAGCGGAAAACATCGATGAACAAAGCCCGAGTCACTATTGGCCTTAGTAACCCCAAAAGCCCTTCTAACGTCGGCGCCGTCATGCGTGCCGCAGGGTGTTACCGTGTTGATTCGGTCTGTTATACCGGTAAACGTTACGAGCATGCCGCAAAATTTCACACCGACACCAATAACATCTCGGAAAAAATCCCGCTTATCGGAATGGACTCACTGCTCGATGGGTTGCCTGACGAGACAAAAGTTGTGTGTGTAGAACTGGCTGAAGGCGCGATTCCCCTGCCGCACTTTCAGCATCCAGACAACGTGCTGTATGTGTTTGGCCCGGAAGACGGATCAATTGCGCAGGATGTGGTAGACCGCGCTGATGCTGTTGTCTATGTCCCGACAGTTGGCTGCATGAACCTGGCAGCGACTGTCAACGTATTGCTCTATGACCGCCTGGCAAAGTCCGAAGAAATGTTAGCGAGTGATGAGCTTATCCGCCAAAGCAGGGACAATCGAAATCGCCTGGTGGTGAAAGCTCCAACAGCAACAGCAGAATAATCTATTCATAATAGCCATCAGACCCACAATGAAGCAGGCGCACTCTCAGCACCTGCTTTTGATTTTTTACACACCGCCCTAGTGCCAAACTCGACATCTCAAACTCAAACAAAACCAACCATTTTGTTATCAAACGCTACAAGTATTCTTTATAGCGATTACCAGCAATTACCTCTACTTAACAACTACTTATTACTAGACGCATTAGGCCTTACTTTTTACAAGGCTAAGCTGCTTTTGTGTGATGAATGTTTGATTGCGAGGCATATTAAACAGATATCATGTGCAACCAAATTTTTTATTTACCTTAAACGCTGTCATCAAGGAGATTGATGTGTTTTTTGTTGAGTTTTTAATTG
>NZ_JAKRFQ010000117.1 GCF_022347985.1 Photobacterium sp. OFAV2-7 | reverse complement strand
ACCTTCTCTTTTGAAGGGATCAGTGTCGCCAGCGAGGTTCGCGATCAGCCAATGTGTGCTGACGAGACCCTGTCCGGTGCACGCAATCGAATCACCAATGCCCGCCGTAGCAAGCCTGATGCCGACTACTATGTCAGTATCGAGGCCGGTATCGACGGCGACTTCACCTTTGCCTGGATGGTGATAGAAAACGCCCATCAGCGAGGTGAATCCCGCTCAGCCTCCCTGCCGCTGCCACCCGAGGCCCTGGAGAAAGTCCACCAGGGGATCGAGCTGGGTGATGTCATGGACGAAATGTTCAACCAGCACAACGTAAAACAGCAAGGCGGGGCGATTGCCATGCTGACCAACCACAAGCTCAGCCGCAGCTCGGTCTACCAGCAGGCACTTATCCTGGCCCTGATCCCGTTTATGAACCAGGAACTCTTCCCGGTTTAAATTAAAGCCACCGGCACCAGAGTGCTATAAAAAGCCAGTATCATAAACAGATATAAAAAACCCTGCCGAGTGGCAGGGTAATGTGTCCATACAGCGCACCAGCAAAAAACTGACACTGTGGAATCAAAGCGCCTTCTTGGCACTCTGCTGTTGTAGCAAATCAGACAACCAGGCTTTGGTTGCCTCATCGTGATGCTTCAACTCATTGGATCCGCGGGTAATCGTCGCAACACCCACTCCCAGCAGTTCACTGATCTTACGCTGGCTGCGATCTCCATTTAACAGTTCATGAAGAATATTGACGCGGGATAGCAGCACCGTGCGCTCATCCGGTGTCAGCAGCAATTTCAGCAAGGTATCATCTTTTTGCTCGGTCGCAGCCTGATGCAAAATATCGATCACCTGCTGCCAGTCAGTAAATTCAGGTGTTTCTGGAGTAGAAGACATTTAAACCTCATCAATGAGTACAGTTCTCAGTCAAGATTCTACCTCGTTCTGGATACGCAACCAAGCCGTGGTGACATATCGACTAGTACATGGCTTCTAATTCATTCGGTTTTAACAACGGGTTTTTATCGCCGGTAAGATCGCCATAGTAGACTTCAAACATCAGGATGTTCTGTACATAACCCCGGGTTTCGGTAAACGGAATCGCTTCAATAAACTCAAACACATCCAGTTGTTCATCGGTTTCCTGACGCCAGCGTTTCACCCGGCTCGGACCGGCATTGTAGGCCGCAAAAGCAAAGATGCGGTTGTTGTCGTAACGCTCCAGCATCATCTTCAGATACCCGCTGCCGAGACGAATATTGACGCCGGGATCAAACAGACTTTTCTTGCCCTTGTAGTTGCGTCCGAGCTTTTGTGCGGTCTCCTTCGCCGTAGCAGGCATTAACTGCATCAGGCCACGCGCGCCGACCGGTGATACCGCCTCGACATTGAGGGCACTTTCCTGACGGGCCAGTGCCATCATGGTAGTCGCCGGCAAATCGCGCTTCTTGCTGAAAAAGTCGAACCACCATTTATGGGCTATCGGGAACCGCAGCTCGACGTAATCCCACAGCTGACCGGAGATCGTCGCCTGCACGGCAAAGTGATGCCATTTGTTGGCCGCGGCATAGGTGGCAAGCATCACCACCTCGTCATTATCCATGTGGTCCAGCAGGTAGTGCCATTCCCTGTCCGCGGCGAAAATCTTATCCAGCGCAATCAGCTCCTTGATCCGGCGCAGTGTCTTACCGTACTCGTAGGTCAGCGTCATCGACTGGTTAGGGTTCTTGACCGGATACACAATGGGCTTGTTCAATACCGTGGCGGCCGCAGCACTGTAGAAATCACGCTGGCCGAGAATAGAGCGGTACAGCTCCTCGGCAGCGGCCTCATTTCCCTCTTTGGCCTGTAACTTGGCACGCCAGAAAGTCCAGCGCGTCGAATCCTGAGCCGCCTCGGGCAAGCGATTTATCCAAAGTTCGGTTTCTTTCCAATCTGCCTTGCGAATCGCCACCCGGATCCGGCGCTCCAGCAGATTAGTACTATTCGTGGTAGCCACCTTGTCATCACGCCAGCGTAGTAACGCTTCATCCTCGGTAGAGAACAGTCGGCTGGCAGTATAGTCGGCCAGTAGCTGGCGCTTGTTCTTGGAATAATGCTGGCCGTCCATGGTGCGCTGGTATTGCTTGACGGCCTCCCTGACATCTTTCCGTGCCAGACGCTTGTATGCCAGTACGGTCAGGCTCTGGTTAAACGGCGTTACCTTGCTGCGTTTGGAAAAAGCCGCGACGCCATCGGGGTTGTCGTACAATGCCAGCACTTCCCTGCCCTTGGCTTTCCCGTTCCCCGACAGCTGCTTGTTGAGGTACTTGAGACGATTGCGGTTGCCTTCTTCATACACCAGCAACATACGATCGAGGATCAGGGTATTGGTTCGCTGCCCTGCTTTCTGCCACTTGTTCAAAAGCGGATCGCAGGCATCACTCAGTGATTTGCCGGTCAGCCAGAGCGACTCTGCGCCCTGCCAGGCGACCTCAGTATTGCCCAGTTTGCTTTGGGCATAGTAATAATGGCACTTCAGCACCTCTCCGCGTGGCGGCATCGGCTGCACCTCGACAAAATTCTGCCAGCGCTTGGTGTCGGCCAGATACTCAAGATAACGGGACTTAATTGTGGTGCTAAACGGCAGGCTCTTGTACTCCTTGATAAAGTCTTCTACCTGCTTGGGCGTCTTCATAAACAGCAAACGAGAAAAGTCACGGTAGTCGAGATAGGGGGTAAGAGGGTAATCGTCCAGCTTGTCCCTGAGCTTACGATACTCGTCGATATTGTCCTCTTCCAGCGCAATACCGGCTTGTTCATACCAGTCGCGCTGCTGCTCAAGCTCGGCAGCCAGAGAGGTGGGTGTGGCAACTATGCCTGCTGTGATAATTACAACCGAGAATGCCTTACGAAGAAAATAGCCAATCACAACACAATCCTATTGTGGCCCTGCCAGCAGTGCCAGATCTATCCAATACTATGCTTATTTGCCTGAACAACAAGTGATAACACGATCCAGTAACAGGCTGGTATTTATTCATCTTAAACGCTAATTATGAACAATGCTGTTAAACTTATGTCCAGAACAGGTAAAATACCCCTCCACTTTATATTAGAGATTGCAAACGGATATGGCTGAATACGTCTATACCATGTCGCGCGTGGGCAAAATTGTTCCGCCTAAGCGCCAAATTCTGAAAGATATTTCCCTTAGCTTCTTCCCGGGCGCCAAAATTGGTGTTTTGGGCCTAAACGGTGCTGGTAAATCAACCCTGCTTCGCATCATGGCAGGTATCGATACCGATATCGAAGGTGAAGCTCGTCCACAGGCAGGCCTGAAAGTCGGCTACCTGCCTCAGGAGCCGGTACTGGATGAAGAAAAAACAGTCCGCGAAGTGGTTGAAGAAGCGGTATCAGACGTTAAAGAAGCGCTTGTTCGCCTTGACGCAGTTTACGCCGCCTACGCCGAACCGGATGCCGACTTCGACGTGCTGGCCAAAGAGCAAGGTGAGCTGGAAGCCCTGATCGAAACCAAAGACGGTCACAACCTGGAAATGCAACTAGAGCGTGCGGCCGACGCACTGCGCCTGCCTGAGTGGGATGCCAAGATTAAGGTACTGTCTGGTGGTGAGCGTCGCCGTGTAGCCATCTGTCGTCTGCTACTCGACAAGCCAGATATGCTGCTGCTTGATGAGCCAACCAACCACCTTGATGCTGAATCTGTCGCTTGGCTGGAGCACTTCCTGGTTGATTACAGCGGTACTGTTGTGGCGATCACCCACGACCGTTACTTCCTTGATAACGCTGCAGGCTGGATCCTGGAACTTGACCGTGGTGAAGGTATCCCATGGGAAGGTAACTACACCTCTTGGCTAGAGCAAAAAGATGCCCGTCTGAAGCAAGAGTCATCGCAAGAGAAAGCCCGTCAGAAAACGATCGAGAAAGAGCTTGAGTGGGTTCGCCAGAATCCGAAAGGCCGTCAGGCGAAATCAAAAGCACGTATGGCGCGTTTTGAAGAGCTTAACAACAACGATCACCAGAAACGTAACGAAACCAACGAGCTATTTATCCCGCCAGGTGAGCGCCTGGGTGATAAAGTGCTTGAGGTGAACAACCTGACCAAGTCATTCGGTGACCGCGTTCTGATTGACGATCTGTCTTTCAGCCTGCCGAAAGGCGCTATCGTCGGTATCATTGGTGCCAACGGTGCGGGTAAATCAACCCTGTTCAAGATGCTAAGTGGCGTTGAACAGCCAGACGCGGGTACGATCGAGTTGGGTGACACAGTCAGCCTGGCATCGGTTGACCAGTTCCGTGACAGCATGAATGACAAGAACACGGTATACCAGGAAATATCGGAAGGTGCGGAAATCATCCGTATCAACAACTTCGAAATCCCTGCCCGTGCTTACGCGTCGCGCTTTAACTTCAAAGGTAGCGATCAGCAGAAACTGATTGGCGATCTGTCCGGTGGTGAGCGTAACCGTGTTCACCTGGCGAAGCTGCTTAAAGCCGGTGGCAACATGTTGCTACTCGATGAACCGACCAACGACCTGGACGTAGAAACCCTTCGTGCACTGGAAGAGGCGCTGCTTGAATTCCCTGGCTGTGCCATGGTTATCTCGCACGACCGCTGGTTCCTGGACCGTATCGCAACGCACATTCTTGACTACCGTGATGAAGGTCAGGTTAACTTCTACGAAGGTAACTACACCGAGTACACAGACTGGCTGAAGAAAACGCTGGGCGCACAAGCAGCCGAGCCACACCGTATCAAGTACAAGCGTATTTCCAAGTAAGGGTTATACTCTTTGCTTATCAAAAGGCTGCATAATGCAGCCTTTTTTATAAATAGCCTCTACGATCAGACATTTCAATTGATCTCACTGCCGGACTAGCACATTTTTGTGATCCGATTCCTGGAGAAATGTCGCATTTCTCATTACACTTAAGTCACTAATAATCAAAAAAGTATTGTTATGGCTGAACGACGTCACTTCATACGCATCCTCTACCGGACTCCGGCTAAGCTCCAGCAGGCGCAGGAACAGTGGTCTGCCGAAGTGCGTGATCTGTCGCTACAGGGGATTCTGCTAACCTGCCCGCCGGACTGGACACCCAGACCGGACGAGAACTACTGCATCAGCTTCTGCCTGCATGACTGTGACATAGAGCTAACAATGGATACCCGGCTGGTGCATCACGACAGCGACTATCTGCGCATGCAGATCCTCCATATCGATATCGAAAGCGCCAGCCACCTCAAGCGCCTAGTCGAACTCAATATCGGCACGGATGAACTATTACATCGAGAACTAGAACAACTGGCTGATTTAAAAAAGCACCTTAACGAGTAGTAGTCATTCACCATGTCGGAAAATATCTGTATCTCGGTCTCAGATCACCGAGGCACCTCTCATTACTTGCTCAATCGCTTCAAGAAGCGCTACCTTGCCCTGACAATGAGCCTGATCCTGGCCATCATTGTGGCTGGCAGCTTCAGTGTCTATCAGCTCTATCAGCAGAACCTGCTTTCCAGCCAAAGGCTTAACGAGCTCAACCTCCAGACCAGGCAGCTCACCACCTCGCTGTCTGAAGAAAATGCGGCCAACCAGGCGCTGACCCAGGAGCTGGCTACCAAGAAAGCCGCCCTTGGCATGCTGACCCAACGTATCGATGACGTCGAAACGATCCTCGGGCTGCAAACGGGTGACGGCGATGCACTGCCGCTGGAGCAGCGCGTGGACAGTGCCGCAATCAGCTCGGCAGTCAGGGGAACGCTCTTTAGGCTGCTGCCAAACGGCAGCCCGACGCCGGGGATCAGAATGTCATCCGGTTTTGGTACCCGTATCCACCCGGTAACCGGAAAACGCAAGCGCCACCGCGGGCTCGACTTTGCCGCCAATACCGGCACACCTATCTATGCACCGGCCGATGGCGTTATCGAGGTCACCCGACCGAGTAACAAGGGATCGGGAAACTTTTTAAAACTAAACCACTCACTGGGGTTTGCCACTACCTATTCCCACATGAGCAAGTTCAATGTCAAACGCGGCAAATTTGTTCGTAAGGGGGATTTGATTGGTTGGTCGGGTAATACGGGGCTGTCGACCGGACCGCACCTGCATTACGAGATCCGTTTCCTCGGCCGGGCCCTGAACCCACGCCCGTTTGTCGAGTGGACGCCGGAAAACTTCGAGTCCCTGTTTGAGAAAGAAAAAACCGTGCAGTGGGCCTCACTGCTGGAAATGATCAACAATGTGGTCTCGATGCAGGTTCAGCTCACCCACGCCCCAGAGCCGCTCACACCGATTGAAACGGCAAGCAATCAGGCGCTGGCCTCTGGTGAGCAGCGCAAATTGTAACGCCAGGCTGATTCAAGCAGATACAAAAAACGAGAGCCGAACTGGCTCTCGTTTTGTTTCCGGCTCTGCCCCCTCACGACCATAACTAATCAGCTACAGCCAAACAACTACGACCAACAGCTACATGGCTACACGCTCAAACGCCGTCAGTGCCTCCTGCAGATCTTCCACCGCAATGATTTCGATCCCGTTGACCTTCCGGCTGGCATTGGCCTTTGGCACGACAGCACGGGTAAAGCCCTGCTTGGCCGCCTCGCGGATCCGCTCAAGGCCGTTGGCTGCCGGACGAATATCGGCATTGAGGCCAATTTCGCCAAATACCAGGACATCCTGCGGAATAGGGGCATTCTTGAAGCTGGAGAAAATCGCCAGCAATACAGCCAAATCTGCCGAGGTTTCCTCAATCTTGATCCCGCCGACACAGTTAACGAAAATATCCATGTCCGAGAGCATCACCCCGCCATGGCGAGCCAACACCGCAATCGACATCGCCAAACGGTTGGAGTCATAACCTACCGTCAGGCGACGCGGGTTCTCCGTCACCGAGTTATTGCACAGCGCCTGTACTTCCACCAGCAAAGGGCGCGTTCCTTCCCATAGCGTGGTACACACCGAACCGGCGTGGTTCTTATCGGAACGGCTCAGGAAAATCGCCGACGGATTTTTTACCTGCTTCATACCGGTTTCCGTCATTGCAAAAAAGCATGACTCGGAATCGGCACCAAAACGGTTTTTCGAGGTCCGTAACACCCGGAACTTCTCATCCGATGTTGATGACAATGCAAACAAGCCATCCACGATATGGATCAGCTGCATCGGGCCAGCCACGTTGGAATCTTTGTTGATATGGCCCACAATCATGAAGGTCACACCTTCCGTCTTGGCATAGCGAGTCAGCGCAGCGGCCGACTCTTTGACCTGGCTCGGGCTACCGGCGGCCGACTCGTTATGGGCAACGGTCATCGTCTGGATCGAGTCAATAATCACAAACTCGGCTTTTTGCTGAGTCACATGATTCAATACCTGCTCAACGGAAGTCTCGGCAACCACGCTGATCTTATCGATATTCTGAGTTCCCAACCGCTTGGCACGTTGCGAGATCTGGTGAATCGATTCTTCACCCGATACATACAGGGCGGATTTGCTTGCCGCTACCGCGCCGATACTTTGCAGCAGCAGGGTCGATTTACCCGCACCGGGATCACCGCACAGCAGAAGGACCGAGCCGGGTACAATACCGCCTCCCAGTACGCGGTCCAGTTCGGAAATGCCAGAGCTGAAGCGGGGCAGATCTTTGCTTTCGACTTCAGACAGTTTCTGAATTTTAGTTGCAGCCCCGGCATAGCTGCTTGTGGCGGCCTGAGCCCCAGTCCCGATTGCCGAGCGGGTCTTCGGAACGGTAAATTCTGTAATTGTATTCCACGCGGCACAGGCACTACATTGTCCCTGCCATCGAGGAAAATCCGCACCGCAATCACTACACACATAGGCACGCTTTGTCTTGGCCATGTTTCCCCTTTACTCGTTGATCGTCAGCACACTATTCGCTACTGGAATACCTTTACTGGTACATCCAGCAAGAAATACTAACGACAGACTAAACTTTTGCTGCAAAATGCAGATAATAGACTAAGGACTAATGTATCAGAAAGAGCTATGGTGCTGGACGATTATAAAGGATTGATTGAACAACTTATCCCTGTCTATGACAGTGAGGATTTTGAGGACGTCTTTCAGATGATGACCCAAGAGGCCAGTGGCCCGGCTCGGCTCCAGATCAAAATGGAGCTAAACCGGATCATGGCCCCCTGTCATCAGCTTGTCGATCTTCGCGGCCGGGTCAAAGGGGAATGCCGCCCCTATGAGTTAAACGGCCTCAAACACTGGCTCGATGACGTCGCAATCAATACCTATCACAAGCGGATCAAAGTCTTTGGCGGCAAGTATCGCATCGGGCTATACGAAGCCTTGATGAATACTCGCAACAACTTCCGCGTTCTCCACCAGCAGGAGAAACAAGATACCAATACCGCAGAGCAGCCTCAGCGTGACACCCAGTTTGATGCCAACCTTATACGTTTTGGCCACTATCTGACCCGGGGCGAGAACCGTCTTCAAATCACCACCCAGGTTAACC
>NZ_JAKRFQ010000116.1 GCF_022347985.1 Photobacterium sp. OFAV2-7 | reverse complement strand
CAATTCAGTGAACAGGGCTACAAAATACCGGTGCTCTTCAAACAATACGCATCACTGTTTGATAACGGGGGATTCCAGCTAATGACATTCAGTGTCGATCCTGACTTCGGGAACTGTGTTGACGGTCTGTTTATTGCCGACTTGGCCAAACTCAAACCTTCCAAGCGCAAGCGCTATTTAGGGGAAGGGAATAAGGCCTAGAGGAAAGCCTCATGCACTACAACGCTATCTGGCTCTCGGACATCCACCTAGGTTTTCGCGATTGCAAAGCCGAATACTTATTGAATTTGTTGAACAATACGCAATGCGACACTCTTTACCTGGTCGGCGATATCATCGACTTCGAAATGATGAACCGAACCATTCACTGGCCGGAATCGCACCAGGAAGTGCTGCGCAAAATCATCAACATTGCCAGTGGTGATACCCGGGTGGTTTATATTCCCGGCAATCACGACTATCAGGTCAGAGAGTTTATCGGCAATATTCTGCTTAATGTGGAAATCCTATCACGCCTTGTCCATACCAATGCCGACGGCAGGCAATATCTGGTGACCCACGGTGACGAGTTCGACCATGCCGTACTGTGTAGCCGATTCCTAAAAATGGTGGGAGATGCCTCCTACTACCAGCTACTCCGATTGAACCGAGTTATAAACCGGGTAAGAAAGTGTCTCGGCCTACCTTATTGGTCGCTGGCCTATTACGTGAAGAACCGGGTAGGCAATGCCCGCAAGGCCATTGAACACTATGAGCAGGCTGCCGCCCAGGAAGCTGTCCGACAGGGACTGGACGGAATTATCTGCGGCCACCTTCATCAGCCCGAGCTGCGCACAATTAATGGCGTGCTCTATTGCAATGACGGTGACTGGGTCGAAAGCTGTACCGCTTTGGTTGAACACAGGCAGGGCCGACTGGAGCTGGTTCACTGGGCTGATATCAAGCAGCCGATCAAGTGTGACAGTGCCGCCAATGACAAAGCCTACTGTGCCCCCTATCCACTCCCACCACTCCAAAAGCCAGCAAGAAAACAAAGTTAAGCGATCCAGTGCCATAAAGCTCACAAAATAAAGCCCGCCGAGGATAGCCAAGGCGGGCTTTTCAATGTGTGGTTCTAGCGTTTCTTCTTAGCGTTAGGCGCGGATCTGGCGTACACGGAAAGAACGGCCTTTCATTTTACCGTTCTCCAGTTTTTTCAATGCGGCGCGAGCCACTTCGCGGTTCACTGCAACATAAGCACACATATCAAATACGTTGATTTTGCCAACCTGGTTACCGGCAATGCCATTATCGCCAGTCAACGCACCAAGAATATCGCCCGGGCGGACTTTCTGCTTCTTGCCACCGCCAATTTGCAGGGTGACCATGGCCGGACGGTGAGTAGGTTGATCAAGCAGGTGCAACGGAGGCAGCTCTTCACCTTCAATCGTCTTGTCCAGATAGTCTTCCAGCAAAGCGATTTTATAGTGCTCTTTGTCGCTGAAGAATGAACAGGCAATGCCTTTGCTGCCGGCACGACCCGTACGGCCAATGCGGTGCACGTGCACTTCAGTATCACGGGCGACATGATAGTTAATCACGGCATCCAACGCATCGATATCCAGGCCACGGGCCGCCACGTCAGTGGCTACCAGCACTGAGGCACTCTTGTTAGCAAAACGTACCAGGGTCTGATCACGCTCACGCTGCTCAAGATCACCGTGCAGGGCAATCGCACTAAAACCATAATGCTCCAGATCATCAGCCACTTCCTGCGCTTCACGTTTGGTATTACAGAATACTACCGCTGATTCAGGTCGATGCTGCGACAGTAGCAGACGAAGGCCTGTCATTCTGTCCTCGTTGCTGTCTACCTTGTAGAAGTGCTGCTGAATACTGCTGCTATCGTGGGTAGATTCCACTTTTGCCATTACCGGCTTATACATGATGCGCTTGGCAATGGACTCGATCTGCTTCGGATATGTTGCACTGAACAGTAGCGTCTGACGACGCTCAGGAGCAGCATCGATAATCGCATCCAGGGCGTCCTGGAAACCCATTTCCAACATACGGTCGGCCTCATCGAGGATCAGCATATTCAGGTCGTCAAGGTTCAGAAAACCTTTACGAACGTGCTCTTCCACCCGGCCAGGTGTGCCGACAATAATATGAGCACCGTGCTCCAGCGAGCCAATTTGCGGGCCAAACGGCATACCACCGCACAAAGTCAGCACCTTGATATTATGGATCGCACGAGCCAGTTTACGGATCTCTTTGGCTACCTGATCGGCCAACTCGCGCGTCGGACACAATACCAGTGACTGAACACGAAAGCGCTTCACATTCAGATGATCAAGCAGCCCCAAACCAAACGCTGCCGTTTTACCCGACCCCGTCTTACCCTGCGCGATCACATCCTTGCCCGCAAGAATATGCGGCAGACTTTGCGCCTGAATTGGCGTCATCGCTTCATAGCCAAGCGAAGACAGGTTTGAAAGTAAATCTGGTTTCAGATTCAGGGTAGAAAAGGCAGTCTGGCTCAAGGGAAATATCCTATGTGATGCTGGAACGTCTGGCAGCAATAAACAGTTAGCGTACAAGACGCCGTTTTAAGGGCTGCGACACTACCAGCCTTTGGCGGTAAAAGAAACAATTTACTGGGATGAGGTGCTACCGGCTTGCTGGTCCAAAGCAGCACGCAACGGCTCTAACAAGGTATTAATCACATTTTCGTATTCGTCCCGGCTTGGCTTCAGCCGGATCCAGCTCGTTAAGCCTAACAAACTGTTAAGAAGATACTGTGACATGATTTTGGCCTTGGCCGGAGGCAGATCTACGGCCAAATTAACGAGCAAGCCTTCTTCCAGCTGACTAAAGTGCCTCTGCAAATTATCACGATGTTGTACTTCTAACTGGTTCGTTTCGTTCAATGCCAGTGTTAACAGGCAGCCTTCAAAACGTTCAGCGGTACTTTGGGCAATAAACTCAAAAAAATGAATCACATTCTGAGCCCCGAGCGGAGTAGCCATGAGCAGCTTGGCTGGCTCGTTCATCAGCGAGCGATAGCGGATCAGCGCCTCTTCAAACAGCTCAGCCTTGCTACCAAACTCGTTATATAGACTACGCTTATTGAGTCCGCTGGCCTCGCACAGCTGGGCAACTGATGTTGCCGCATAGCCATGTTGCCAAAACACTTGCATTGCAGCATCAATCACGTGTTCTCGTTGATAGTTTTTACTTCTGGCCATATTTGGTCTCAACTGTCTTTTGGCTCATTTTACACCAATCGGTGAAAAACATCTTGCACAACATCTGGCACCAGCCTAAGATAAGTAACCGATCGGTTACTTAATTGAGACACCAGTCCCTGACAGCACAACGCACGCTAATCAATCAAGCTCATTACAAGGAAAACGCCATGAAACTGTATTTCAACCCAATGTCACTGTACTCAATGAAGGTACTCATTGCTTTTCAGGAGAAGCAGGTTGACGTTGAACACAGCATCGTAAACCTGATGGATGAAGAGGAGCGTTCTGCTTTTCGTGAAATTTACCCGATTGGCAAAGTGCCGCTGCTAATGATTGACGACTATATGATCCCCGAGTCAACAATCATTATTGAATACCTCGAGGGGCACTATCCCAAGCAGGGCACCACGCTAATCCCAGATGGTGTCGATGCATCCCGCAAAGTGCGTTTCCTGGATCGAATCAATGATCTCTACCTGATCAACCAAGTTGGCAGCCTGTTCTTTGCCAGCTTGAAACCAGAAGCCGAACAAAATCAAGCGGAGCTAGATAAGACCAAGCACACGCTGGGTATTCTGCTGGGCAAGATGAACAAGGAGCTTGCAGACAGAGAGTGGCTGGCCGGGGATAACTTCACCATGGCAGACTGTTCGGCAATACCAGCATTGGCGCTAGCAACAAAAGTGTATCCGTTTGCCGAGCAATACCCAGAAGTTGCAGCTTATCTCGAACGTGCCATGCAACGCCCGTCCGTCAAATCTGTAGTCGAGAACGCCAAGGCGACCATGGCCAAGGTATTTGCGAAATAACGGACAAATACGAAAGCGGAATAAGGAAGTATCGAGAAAACACCAAGGCAAGAAGACTTTGTAATGTCATATCTGAACCTTGGTGTTTGTTCATGCCGCTAATACGCGGCGTATAGTGGTTGTTAGTCGTTGAGGGTCCGGTACATCACTTCCGTCATTTCACCATCAACATCACCTGACAATTCCCAGGTAAACATACCGGCCAGCCCTTTTTCCTTGGCCCACTCGGTTTTGGCTTTCACCGAACGCTTATCCTCAAACGAGATATAAACCTGCTTCTTCGGATTCCACAGGAATGGCGCTTCAGAGGCTTCATCATAACCATACTGATAGCCTTGCTCGGCGGTATAGTTACGCTTCAGATCCCAATACATAAAGTAACCCGGCTCCTCGATATCGGTACCGAAGGATGCTCCTTTCTCAGACACCAGGTTGCTGGTCGGCAGCTTACCGTCAAAGCCTTCCGTTCCTTCCCAGCCTCGCCCGTAATACGCTGCGCCCAGCACCAGTTTCTCAGCCGGTACACCAAGCTCAATCATCTGCTCGATAAAAACATCCGCACCTTGTCCCCACCAGCTACGTTTGGTTGCATGAAGGTTGGTCAGGTGACCAGTTTGCGCCCCCCAGCCACCAAGGAAGTCGTAGGTCATCGCAAACATGTTATCCATGTAGGGAGCGGCTGATTTCCAGTCGATCTGGGCAGCCTTGTTACCAACACCAATGGCGGACGACAACTCATAATAGCGATCAGTTTTGGCCGCCAGTTTGTTCAGCTCTATACGCAGCGTTTTGACCAGGTAAGAGAAGGCCTCGCGCTCAGCAGCCTGCTCCTCGGCACTCAGCTTGGTATCGGAATTCCATGGTGAGGTTGTCAGGCCACCGCCACCCGGATACTCCCAATCAAGATCAATCCCGTCAAAGAAATCATACTTGGCAATCAGCTCCACTGCTGTTTTGGCGAAGTGATCAATGTGGGCGGTATCTTTCGCCATCGCATGAAAGGCTTCTGACATTGTCCAACCACCGAACGACGGCAGAATTTTCAGATCCGGGTGCTGCTTTTTCAGTTCAGTGAGCTGAGCAAAATGTCCTTTGTAAGGGACACCGGTACTTACCTCGCCAAAATCAATCTCCAGTGCCGCTTTCTGATCGACCACAACCGCCGTAAAGGGAGCCTGGCCCTGGCAAGCTCCGGCAACCTGTTTCTGTACTTTTTCGCTCGCCCCTTCATGCGGACCGCACATACTCAGAAAAGCGTAAATCACATGGGTTAACTTATCCGCAGGGATATCATCCACCGTGTACGGATTAGCCTCGTTATCGTACTGCCAGTCAGCAAAATAACCCGCTACCACAGGTTGTTCGGCAGCGGCAGGAACAGCCCAGAGACTACAGGCCAGCAGCCCGCATAGTGTCCTTTTCATAAACACTCCTTATTCACGTCAATAAAGGGAAAAAACGTAAAAAAATAAAAACCATTACAAGGTGCGGGCATTGCTAAGACCACCCGGCCACTTGGTTTTTATCAAATTCGCCCTCTATCATTTGCGAAAAATATTAACTAATCAGAAAGTTATTAAAGCTGATTGGCCGATTTTCGAGTCACTTCATGAATACCTTGTTGTTCGCTGTATCACACTGCGAAAAAGTCATACTGCCTCCACGTATACAAATCCGGCGGTGGTGCTCTTTAAATAAAAAAACCTCCATTCTTGTTAGCCGTAGCTAATCAAAAAATAGAGGCTATTAGATCCCAACCGGTTTAGGAAATACAGTTACTCGTTCAAGAATCTGGCTATCTGCTGATACACCTGCTCACACTCTTCTTTGACCAGATCTTCCATATTCAAAAAAGTATGAATCATCTCATCGAAATGAACATGCTCTACCTTCACCCCTTCGGCACTGACTTTCTCGCAGTAACTTATTCCTTCATCACGTAACGGACAAAACTCAGCCGTAAACAGTAAGGTCTCTGGTAACTTCAACGTTAAGCGTCCGTATAACGGGGAAGTCTCCCGTCGGTCTTCACCATGTTGAAAGTAGCTGTCGAAGTACCAGGCGATTTTGCCTTTTTGCAGTAAATACCCCGTTGCATTTTGCTCCATCGAGCCTGAATCCATGGTGTAGTCCAGGCTGGGATAAATCATCACCTGTTTGCGGATCACGACATCATCATCATACTGTGCCTGCCCGCTAACCGTCGCGACCAGGGCACCACCTGCCGAGTCACCGGCAATCGACAAGTCACGCCGGTAGTTAAGTGCACGTTCATCCAGCGTTGCCCAGAGGTTTTTAACGACACCATAGGCATCGTTGACACCGGCCGGATAAGGGCACTCGGGAGCCAAACGATAATCAACCGAAACAACAATATGCCCGGTAGCATTGGCTAACTTACGACAAATCGGATCATATACCGTGACACTCCCCCCCATATGGCCGCCGCCATGATAATAAACCAGTATCGGCAACGCCTGTTCGGGAGCAGGGTGATAGATTCGTACAGGGACAGAATAGTGCTCACTCAATACCAAATCATCTTGTATCCAGGCAACATCCGGAATATCTGAGATCAAGCCACGGGTTAAGTTCGCTAACCCCTCTCGGGCATTCGTTGCCGTCGGTTTGAATCCATTCTCGATTAATACGGCTACCTGCTGGTTAAAGTTATCAAGCCACGGTTGTAGTTTCGGGCTAACTTGGCGCATAGCGTGCTCCTTATGCTTTGCTGATTGCGTGATGGGTGAGCGTGGGTTTCTTGCCAGTTTCAGGCAAGAAGAAGCTGGCCAGGAAGAAGGTCGACGAACAGGCCACGGCAAACGTGGCCGAGAGGGCGATATTACCCGATACATCGGCAATCACGCCCGCAAGGTACATCAGCCCAGTTTCAATCATGTAAGAAATTGACCAGAACATCCCGAAAATCACCGTGATTCGGGCAGGGTTCATATCCGGCAGCTCCTGAGGCAGGGTAATAAGCGCCGTCATCGGCATAAACATAAAGAATCCGGCCATAAAGGCTGCACCATAGGCCACCGGTGCACTGGCTGTGCTGATCATCAGGGCCGCAAACAACGTCATGGCAAGGCCACAATAACGGATCACGGGAACGCGCAGCGGATAGCGTTTTGTGATCATTATTCCTGCCACTGTACCCACCATACCGGCACCTATCATGATCGATGACAGGTATTTGGCTTCGGCAGCAAAACTCGGCACCAGCGGGAACAGAGCAAACACCGCGATATAACAAAACAACAGACCAGAATAGGCAATCGGTAACCAGAAGTTAACGGGCTCCTTGAAACCATCTTTCAGGGTATAAGCTTGCTGCTCGTTCTTGTTGTCTGTGCCGCCAGCCAGCGAGAAATCATCACTGATGAACCACCATACAACCAGAACAGCCAGGCTGGCTAGGGAAATCAGCACAATCACATTCTGCCAACTCTGAAAGGTCAACAGCAACGAGCCTGTCAGCAATAGCGCCAGCAGGTTGCCAGTATTAAATGCCGCAGCATTAATGCCATTAATCATTGGCCGCTCTTCGGCCGAGAAGTAATTAATCACAATAGGATTAAAATAAACGATAGCAAATGCGCCACCGAACCCCATCACCAGGCGAGAAAAAACGTACAGCGGATAGTTGGAGGCAAACGCACCAACCACGCCGGCAACTATCAGTACAGAGGCAAATGCAAACGCCTTTTTCGGCCCCATTTTTACCAGCAGCCAGGCTGCCGACAGGTTACCTATAATTTTAGCGATGGTGATCGCGTTGGTCATCCAGGTCGCTGCCGCCATACCTTCAATGTTGTAGTAGGCCATGATGTCTTTTGTCATCATCGAACCCGCTACCCATGACATTGCAAACAGTGCATAGGTCATGAATATCACAAATTCAATCAATTGTTTTTTGCTCATATCCGGTGCCTTCCAAGGTCATTAAATATTATTCTTTTCAGGACTTATACTACCGAATTTATAAAGCTGGATTATCCCTATTCCGCAATAATGAATTGTGTGATCTTGTACGGCATGTAAACTATATGATTGTTTTTTATATTATATTTCGACCAACACAAAAAGCCCTGCACAAAGGCAGGGCTGCCATAACATGCTTTTTTGAAATTATGGCGTCAACGCTTTTAGCGCCTCCAGGTTAACTCTTTCCTGATAATCAACGCCATCAAGCCAGAAACCATTCAACTGCATAAAATCCGTCTTGTATCTTTGGTAGTCACCCACCGCCGTAAAGTTCTCCGGGGTGATCTGTGCCATTAACTGGCTTACCTGATGCTGTACATCGTCGTCCAGCTCCCAATCATCAATACGGATCAAACGCTTCTCATCAACAGGAACATGCTGATGTGGCCCATAGAGTCGTTGTGAATACAGACGCTGCATTTGTTCAATACATCCCTCATGTACCCCCTTAT
>NZ_JAKRFQ010000115.1 GCF_022347985.1 Photobacterium sp. OFAV2-7 | reverse complement strand
CCGAAGGTAAAGGTGAAGCTGCAAGAATCCGGGGAAACCGGGTCCGTGATTTAAATAAGATCCAATCTGAAGCTTATCGTAAGGTAGAAGAAATACGGGGCTTGGCCGACGCCAAGGCTGCAAATATCTATGCTCGGGCATACAATCAAAATCCACAAGCCGTAAGCTTGTATGAATTTACTCGTACAATGCAGTCCTACCGCTCTATTCTATCCAAGGAAACTACGTTGATACTCTCCACAGAAAGTGATCTGTTCAAGTTTCTAAAACAAATAGAACCGGTAAAACCGCCTGTAAATGAATAGATAATAGATTAATTTAGTGACGACACCTTACTTACATCTATATAAAATATCATCCCATCCTCCACGCCTTTAGCGCTATGCCTCTGCTTTGATGAATGGAATTTCTTGTGAATTTTGAAACCATATTTATTGTAAAAAGAATAATTACAATCCATATCTGTCCAGAGAAAAGCTGTTTCTATGGCGTTCTCTCGACAAAAATGCATATAGCGATCCATAAGTTTTCGCCCAAGCCCCTTACCTTTTAGTTCAGGGCTGACAATGAATAAGTTTACCTCACTGTCAAAGTACTCAGCATCAATTTCACCTTGATGATCGTTAAATGCAAAGTTCTCTAACAACTGCTCGGCTCTATCTCGATCACCAAAAGCACCAAGTCTTATTTTCTTGTTTTTCCACTTCTTAATTTGCCTTTCTTTCCTGAGATATACCAACTCTTTAAATACTGATGAGTCTTCCTTGCTAGCAAAAAGTAATCCTTTCACATTGCCATTCTCATCGACAATAACATCAAGGTGCTGATTCCAATTTAAGCATGTTTTGAAGTAATACTCATAAACGATGTTGTCATCAGGTATATTTATAAAGTCAATGTGGAAATTCCAGGTAGACTTGATGAGTTCGACACAGCTAGTAAAGTGCTGATTACTGTATTTTTCGAATCTCAGTCTACCCACAAGATGCGTATTCACCATATGCTCGCTCTTCATGGCATCATTTACCCCTAGCATGCTTCATCGCTTTTTTAGCAGCATCGGTTCCAGAGTTAAACGCTGACTCTATAGTCGGATACTCCATGTAATCACCAGCTAAATATATGCCATCAAAGCTTTTCTTTAGCTCATTCAGACGTCCGTAAGCCCCCGGACTCATTACCGGATATGCGTACATAAAGCGTTTAATGTCATACCCCTTAATCTTGCTCTTGATACCAGGAACAATCGTGGCAAGCTCGGTTTCGATGATATTCATTATTTCCCCATCACTTAAGGTCATTAATGACTTGTCCGAAACACCTCTGGGGGCAAGATAAGCACTGGCAATATATTCTTTAACGTCTTTTAGGCCTGGTGTGTAATGGCGCTCTACCCAAGTAGCATCATAAAGGTCTGTGATGATATCACCATCAAGGATTGCTAAATCAAAGGCTTTGTTAAATATGGGTGTCTCGGAAAACAGAGCAACTGTAATGTACTGAGCATATTCAACCTCACTTAATAGTTCCTTCTGACGGGGGGTAAGCACATCTTTGGCGATCCATTGCGTGACAGGTGAAGGGGTTGCCACAATAACCTTGTCGGCAATAACAACAGACTCTGTACCCTTGTTGTTCACCATGATCTTGAACTTACTACCATGTTTGGTGATTCTGCTAACTGTTGAATTGTACTTAATATGCTCACCAAGCTCCGAGGCTATCGCATCAGTGATCGCTGCAATCCCGTGAACAGATGTCCACGAGCCTGAATTTTCTGAAGGCTGGAAAAGGTCTTCAAATGAACTTGTTCCTACATAATCAAATGCAGCCTCAGGAATTAGGCTAAGCGCCGAGATATCATTCAGGTTGGCACCAAAAAGACCACGTGCCATTACATTGTATCGACGCTGAATAAATGGCGAAATTTCATTATCATCTAACCATTGCTTCGCTGTAATATTATCCAGCTGTTTCCAATACTCTACAGATTCATTATCAATTGCTTCTTTCAGCATTTTCAAAAAATGGATAAAGTTTTGGTTACCAGCCTGTTTAGCCGTTAACTCAGTAATATTATGATCACCTATGTATGCTTTTCCTTCGAAATGACTGGCATCCATTGGCATTGGTATCTCCACCATAGGTATGTCCAGTTTCTCAATTATATTTGCTAAAGCGCCATAGGGCTCTCCTAAGTACTCTGTCCCCTTCGCATAATGAAAACGGCCTCTGCGGCCATTCTCTGCAATCCCACCAGCTCGACTGTTTTTCTCAAAGACAATATAGTTTTCATTGGATTGATGAAGAGTGAACGCCGCTGATAGCCCTGCGGCTCCTGCACCGACAACGACATAGTCGTATTCTGCATGCTTGGCATTGGCTATGTTACACACTGAAAGTACACAGACACTGAGTATCGGCAGTAGCCCTTTCAACGCTTTGGATAATGTCATCTTGATTCCTCTTAGATATCTGACATGGTTAGTTCTGTATCAATGCAGAGAGCATGATGCTCACTTCAATGCCACTCAGTCTAACCCTGACGCAGTTATCAATCGGTTATCATGGAATGAAAGATACCCTTGCTCTAACCGTGTTAGTTTCTGTCATTATTTCAAAGCTATAGTTTTGGGCCTCACAGATCTTCTCTACCAAGTACAATCCAATGCCATAAGATGACTCTACCTTCTGGTCATATATATCTTCATGAACGGGATTCGTTATAGTGACTGTGTGTAAGTGACTTTCAAAAGTAATACATCCTTGATGAGTGTATTGAATGGCGTTACGAATAAGGTTGATCAGCACTAGATGAACGGTGCCGTAGTTATCAAGGATCACATCACCAGTGGCAAGCTTATCCAAGTTGAACTCAATATCTTTATCCTGTGACAAGTACTTATTGTCTTCGACGAGCCCTCGGATCATCGCCTGGATATCTATTTCTGTAACCGGTAGAGGACAATCAGATTTTCTTGAAATCCAAAGTAGTGTTTGAACAAGTGTTTTCATATTATCGACAGCGTACATGATCCTATCGGTTGCACGCTGCGCAATAGCATCTCTTAGTGACAGCCGCTCCAGTAACTCACCACTTGTTGAAATAATGGCTATAGGTGTTCGCAGCTCATGACTGATTGTTCGCAAAAAGAACCCTTCCCTATCGATGAACTCCTTTTGTTTTATAATATTATTTTTTAGCTCTTCGACTAATTGAACTAGTTCTATGTACTTGAGGCGCTTACTTGATGGCGTATTTTCTTCATCTAAGCTGTTCACCCAGTCAAAAAGGGTTTCAACAGGACTCAACAATCGCCAATACAGCACTTTTACAAACAACAAAATTGTTAAAATAATCATGCCGATACCCAATGCAATATAGAACAAGTTACCTTCGCGAATCGATGCCTCGTATTGTATTTTCTTCTCTAAATCATCATCGTAGCTTGAAATGATATAAATGGGCGTGCTCAGTCCTTTTATGGTGTATTTCATCGCATAAACATAACGAGCTTTACCTAAATCATCGTAAAGTGGCTTTTCTTCCAAGCTTGCCACTTCCATCTCAGGCCATGGGAAGCCGTCAGCTATATAGGCTGGAATGTCTTCTACTTCTTTGTATACACTCAGAATTTCACTATTGACCAACGATGGAAGCGAACCTGTAGACTTATACGACTGCTCAAGCAAGGCTCCCTGATATACGAGCATGTTTTTGGTGTCAGTACTGATGCCATACTTCACATTGATAAACATCAGCGACGCAAACAGAAGTATTAGTAAAACAACAAATCCACCCAGTAACTTATAGACTTCCCGTTTAATACTCGGCATCAATTTTCACCTTTCAGTACAAAACCGACTCGGGGGACAGCATGAATTAACGGTGTATGAAATGGCCTGTCTACTGACTGCCTCAACTTATGAATTTGCACCTTAAGGTTATTCGCGTTGGTCTCTTCTCCCCACACTTCTTGTTCTAATTCTTCTTTGGTTACCACAGAAGGACTATGCTGTGCCAAGGTCAATAACAGCTTCCAGCTCAAAGGAGACAGCTCTAACAGGGTCTCACTGCGATAAGCTTGATGCTTATCTAGATCCAAGGTGAGATCTTCTATTTGCAACTTGCTGGCTACCTGCCCTTTGCTTCTTTTTACCAACGCATGTAAACGAGCATAAAGCTCTGCCATCGCAAACGGCTTGGTTATATAATCGTCAGTTCCCGCACTGAAACCTTCCAGCTTATCATTCAGACTGTCTCGCGCTGTCATCATCAATACAGGCGTAGACACACCCCGCTTTCGCAGCGCCTGACACACAGTTAATCCGTTTAGCTTCGGAAGCATAATGTCGAGCAATATCACGTCATAATGATTTTGGGTCGCGAGCTTTAAGCCTGATTCACCGTTAAACGCGTAATCAATTTCGATATTATCCAGCGCCAAATAATCACTTATCGCCGATGACAAGACCTTGTCATCTTCAACCATCAGAACAATCATTTAATTCCTCAACTAACCTGTGCATTTTCTCAACTTGCAATTCTTCATACGATAACAGAATCGTAGTTATCATTCGGTTATTAACTATCATCTATGGCTGAACACAATTTACTTCCCACAACCGAAAGCAAGGGCAACTATTTAATTATTTCTATACAGCTATGCCCGATACTGTTTTTGCTTAACCAATACCGGTTATTCTTCAGTACTGCTTGCTTAACCTGAGTTGCTGCCGTTTCGCATCTTTCTTTAGATGTAAAACCATCCACACTGGTCAGCGCTGACGATGTCTGACCGCTTGTGGCATGCAAATAGACGATTAACAGGAAGGTTTTCATAGTCTCTTCCGTTCTTATGGTAATTCATATCTATTAATCATAATGGTAGAAATAACCAGGCTCGGACAGCTGAAGCATTAACTTATAGTTGCTGGCAATATTCAGCAGCTGATGGTTCAGATTAGCGCAAGGTGTACCTCAAAACCCAAAAACATTCGCATATTCAATGGCATGAACAAGTGGTATACTGCCAGCCATGCAACTTGCCCATCATTCTAGACAGTTGAACTAATAACTACACCTCATACACGGAGTTAAAGTTTGGATAATACCACTCTTGTAAGTCTCAAATCGGCGTTTAGCGTAGCTCCCTCCTCAGAGTTGGCCAAAGTCATCGTGCTACACTCACTCGAAGACGAAAACAACGATATTGCTGACTTCATCGATTATCTCCCAAAGCCGCTAAACGATGGTGATGCAGTGGCGATAGCTGATTTCCTATTCCAAAAGAAGCAATATCAAGATGCCGTTGAACTGCTAGACAGTTCTCAACCCTATCAAGCTATTAGACAGGTAGAGATCTTACTTGAATCAGGTGAGAAGGAGCGTGCTCGCCTTTTGTACGTAAATATATTGAAGACCTCCCCTGACTATGAGAACGAACAACTCAATGAAGCGCTGAATATCGAGCATGCTCAAGATTTAACCGCGCAACATGAACAAGAGCGGGCAAAACTGCGAGTAGTAGAAAAAATCGATATTGCTGAAATCACCGATCTCGACCACTACCGTGAGAAAAGTACCAACTTCAAAGATGTTGTTGGTCTTAACCACATAAAAAAACAAATCCACAAGAAGATTATCCTGCCCTTTCACAAGCCGGGGATCTTTCAACGTTTTAAGAAACGTGTTGGTGGTGGTGTTTTATTATATGGCCCTCCGGGCTGTGGTAAAACTCTTCTGGCCAGAGCTACGGCAGGTGAATGCAACGCCACCTTTTACAATATCGATATCTCTGATGTACTAGATATGTATATCGGTGAGTCAGAACAAAAGCTTCATGCTATTTTTGAAAAGGCACGCAGCAATACACCTTGCGTTCTGTTCTTTGATGAACTTGAAGCCCTTGCCGGAAAACGTGAACACAGCAAAGGAAGTGCAAGCCACATTGTGAGCCAGTTTCTCACCGAGCTTGATGGTTTCGCACAAAACAATGACGGTGTACTGGTGCTCGCCTCAACAAATGTTCCTTGGGCGATAGACTCGGCATTTATGCGTCCCGGTCGCTTTGATCGTATGTTCTTTGTTTCACCTCCCGACAAGCCTGCAAGACAAGCGATACTGGATTACTACCTGCAAGAAAGACCGACAGACGCAGATATTGATACCCATGCGATTGCCAGCAAAACTTCTAGCTTTTCCGGAGCCGATATTGCCAACCTTATAGACATGGCTGCCGATGAAGCAATCGACGAAATGATTGCACTGGAGAAAGATGTCAATATTTCGTATTCACATATGAAAGAGGCACTAAAGCATATAAAACCAACAACAACTGAGTGGCTAACTACAGCCAGAAACTACGCCCGTTATGCAAATGACGGTGGTCGTTATGACGAGGTATTGGAGTTTTTACAGAGACATGGAAAATAACAACAGTAGTTACCACATTATTGATGAACCGAAAATAAAGAAGTGGGAGCACCTCATAGTTAACCCTGTTCTTATTATTTTCGCTGGGATCCTTGTGCCTATTTTCTGGACGCCACCTCTTGGAGGAAAGTTCTGGATGCCATTACTGTGGCTATGCGTAAACGGATACCTTCTTGGAAGCGCTAGTTTTAAGAAAGAGGTGCTTTTCTGCGTTGCCGGAGGGCTGGCAATTTTTGCTAGTATGGTCGCTTTTGGCTTTTATGTTACTCAACAGGGAGATGCAGCTGATATTCAGCAGTTAGCACCATATTTAAGAATTACCTTAAATGGCTTACTCTTTACTACCCTATACCTTGCGGCTTTTACTCAATCAAAGGCCTTTAATTTATTCCTTTACATTAGAAAGAGACAATAAGCGCTATGGATGATTATAAACTTGAGCAGGCATGGCGCTGTTACAACTACGGACAAACGGATCAGGCCATTGAACTGTTAAAAGAACTACTTGGCAACAATCCTAATGACGCCTTTTATCATGGCTTACTTTCAGCTTGCCTCCTTAAACAAAAACGACTTCATGCTGCAGAGTACGAATTGAAAATTGCCCTTTCGCTCGATCCTGAAAACGCTTTTCTATTAATGACACAAGCGAATATTCAGTATTGCAACAATCATTTTAAACAAGCAATTGATAGTTGCGATGAGGCATTAGCACTTGAACCTGAGTTAGTCGAAGCATTATTGTTGAAAAGCAGGCTACATTTCGATATGGAGAAGAGAGAGCTAGCGCAAAGTTGCCTTCAACAAGCCTTATCACTGGCCCCCGACTCAGTCAGTGTTCTTACTGCTCTGGGAGAGCATTACTATAATATAGGCGAACTTCAGAACTCTTTTGAAATTGCTTCCGAAGCCCTTAGAATCGCTCCCCAAGACGAAGACGCTAATGTACTGATGGGGAATGTTCAGCTGGCTTTGGGAGATGTGGACGATGCGACATACCACGCCAAGTTCGCTATCTGCCAAAATCCAAGCTCAGAAGAAGCCTTAAAGCTCTTTGCCAATATTAAAATGCGTAAAAACTGGTTCCTAGGCTTATGGTGGCGTATTAATGGCAAATTATCTGGTATGAGTAATATCAAATCAAGTATGGTGCTCATATCCGGCTATTTATTATTTAATTTACTTGCCACTATTCTCTCGGATTTGGGATACGGAGACCTGTCCTTAATCACCAGTTATGCGTGGCTGTCGATTGTAGCATATTCGTGGATCTGCTTACCGCTATATAACAAACAGTTGGAAAAAGAGCTTCAGCAATTTAGCTTTAACCCCGACTTCTAAGATCTACCGACAAACATCCGACAGTAAATTAACACAAGGCCTGATTCTTAGAATCTGGCCTTGAGCCTATTTGCATTCACACAAAACAAATTCAAATCAGTTAGTCACTACCTGTCCGATAATCACGAGCGATAAGCATATAAATCGAAGGAATAACAAACAGGGTAAACAAGGTACCAATCGCCATCCCTCCTACCAGTACCAAACCGATGGAGTTACGGGCTTCTGCCCCCGCACCTGTAACCAGAATCAGCGGGAAGTGACCGGCAATTGTGGCCGCGCTGGTCATTAGTATTGGCCTAAGTCTGGTTAATGCCGCCTCATGAACAGCCTCAAGCTTTGCCAGGCCTTGCTCCTGAAGCTTGTTGGCAAACTCAACGATTAAAATCCCGTTTTTCGAAACCAGGCCAACCAGAGTCACCAGCCCCACCTGCGAGTAGATATTCATGGTTGTAGTCCAACTATGAGTCCAAAACGACACATTTGGATCAGGCATTCTCAAAAAGGTAAAGGTCAAGGCACCGAACATAGCTAAAGGCACCGAGCCTGCGAGAATAACAAACGGATCGCGGAAACTATTAAACTGAGCTGCGAGGACAAGAAAAATCAGAGTCACAGCGAGAATGAACGCTGGGAGAAAGCGATCCCCTTCGGCTCGTAATTGCCGTGACTCACCGGTATAGTCAAGCACATAACCATCAGGCAGGATTTTGGCGGC
>NZ_JAKRFQ010000114.1 GCF_022347985.1 Photobacterium sp. OFAV2-7 | reverse complement strand
TTTCTGATGTCGTCCAGTGAATACTGTTGCTCTGTCATTGTTAGTCCCTGTCTGTCTGCAACTTGATATGTCTATCTGCAACCGATACAAAAAAGCCTCCCGGGAAGGAGGCTGTCTGTTCGTCTTTAGCTTATTTCTTGCGTAACGAATAGCCCCCGTTAAGGTGACATAAAAAAGAAGCTAAAGAAAAACAGGTTTAGTAATCGCATTGGTAATAACTGTGTATTTTGTGATGAATATGACTCAACATTATTCAGCCGATAAGGCCTTGTCAAGCAGAAAGTAAACAGCCCTGCATGGGCAGGGCTGCTTGGGATTGTTTACCCTTTCATACTAGAAGGTAAACAACGCTGTAATCCTCTTAAATAATTATGCTTCAGCTTCTTCTTCTGTTTCTTCAACCCCGGGCTTGCTGCTATGGCTGGCGCGACGCGCTGTTGGCTTATGAGCTTGTTTCTTGAGCTGGCGTTCCAGTTTTTGGTAAACCTCAGTTATGGCGCCGTACATATCGTCATGCTCTGCTGAGGCGACTAGTTGACCTCCTGGAATGGCAGCAGATGCTTCAATTTTGAATTGTTTGCCTGGTTCTGTACTGATGGCTGCATTTTTACTGATAAGTGGAACTTGGTACTTTTCTAACTTCTTGAATTTAAACTCAATACGTTCGCGGATAGCAGGGGTGATATCAAGGTTTTTGCCGGTGATGTTTACTGTCATAATTATCTTTCCTCTTTTGCTACCCTTCGTTGGGTTAACTTCAGATTACTAAAATTATGGCCGAATAATGTGACGTAAATCACACTTGGGCGCATGCGATAATGTCTAGAAAAATTCTGTGATCCGTCTTTACTTGTTGCAAAAAAGTTTGACGAAAGTGCTTGTCGAGGGCGAATTAATTAAGGCAGTATGAGGGTATTAGGAACGCTGGTGGCTGGTGCTAACTAGGGATTAAATTCGAGCTATAACAATAGCTTGGGTGAAAATTGTCCGTTTTTTATAGTGTAAATAAATGCCCGTTCAGGCTTTGAGTCCAACATCACGCAAAAACAGTTGATAAGAAAACAGCAGCCATTGGGCTGCTGTTTTTCATTTAGGCGACGGTATTTGTTTATTGCGGGTTGAGGGCAATAAGTTGCTTGGTGTGTTCAAGTGGTTCTTGCAGGCCGAGCTGTTCATAGGCAACAATCATGAGCTCCAGTGACTGGCGCGCTGCGTGGGTGTCCGGGTACTGGCGCTGGATAAGCTGGGCACGATTGATTGCGGCAACCCAGGCTTCGCGGCGAATATAAAAGTCGGCAGTTGCCAGCTCATAATCGGCCAGTCGGTTCTTCAGGTAGGTCATTCGTGCTTTGGCATCAGCGGCATAGTGGCTATTTGGATAGCGCTCGAGCAGCCGTTTGAAGTCACGAAAAGCCTTGCGTGACGGCTCGGGATCCCGGTCATGACGATCGATGCTAAACAGGTCGTGCATAAAGCTGCGATCCTGCGCCATATTGGTTAGGCCACGCATATACAGAACCCAATCTGCTTTTTCATGTGCTGGGTTCAGGCGATTAAAGCGGTCAATCGTTGCTTCACCAAGCGCTAAATCATCGTTCTTGTAGTAGGCATAAATCAGATCAAGCTGCACTTGTTCCGAGTAGGCGCCAAACGGATAGCGAGAATCTAATGCTTCCAGTTGTTCGATTGCGGTCATCCAGCTTCCACTTTGTAGTGCCTGCTGAGCAGTTGCATACAGCTCTGATGGCGGTACATCTGGCACTACTTCTTCAGTGCTTGAACAGCCTGAAAGAATGGCAACGGCAAGAAAAGTCGTAATTGTCAGGCGTTTCATTGCGGTGTCTGTTTCCTTGATAAAAATTTTATTTCTATGGATCCATTACGGACGGAGCCGTTAACAGATACAATGACACTATTAGGTTATTTTACGCAGCGTTTGACGTTTAGTCCCACGCTTTTTGAAAAAGTTCGCTATGGCACAGCAAATTGAGTTAACAAATACAGTAAATGAGAGCCAGCTAGGTCTTCGACTTGATCAGGTTCTCGCTGAATTATATCCGGATTATTCGCGTTCGCGGATCAAAGAATGGATTTTGAATGACATGGTTTCCGTTGACGGCAAAGTCGTGAATAAACCACGTACAAAAATGATGGGTGGTGAAGAACTTTTCGTTCAGGCAGAAGTCGAGGACGAAGTGCGCTGGGAAGCCCAGGACATTCCGCTTGATATTGTTTATGAAGATGAACATATCCTGGTGATCAACAAGCCACGTGATTTTGTTGTCCACCCGGGAGCCGGTACACCAGATGGTACGGTATTGAATGCCTTGCTGCATCATTGCCCTGAGCTGGCTGAAGTACCTCGTGCGGGGATTGTTCACCGTCTGGATAAGGACACGACAGGCCTGATGGTTGTCGCCAAAACCATTCAAGCCCAGACACGATTAGTTCGTGCGCTGCAAAAGCGTAAGATTACCCGTGAGTATGAAGCGATTGCGATGGGTAAAATGACCGGTGGCGGTACAGTCGAAAAGCCGATTGGCCGTCATTCGACCAAGCGTACCTGCATGGCAGTTCATGAGCTGGGCAAGCCGGCGATTACGCATTATCGGGTTGCTGAACACTTCCGTGAGCATACGCGTATTGTTCTTCGTCTTGAAACGGGGCGAACTCACCAGATCCGTGTTCATATGTCTTACCTGACGCATCCGTTGGTGGGTGATGCAACTTACGGTGGCCGTCCGCGTCCGCCTCGTCATGCATCTGACGAGCTGATCCAGGCGCTGCGTGCGTTTGATCGTCAGGCTCTGCATGCGCGTATGTTGCGTCTTGATCACCCAATCACGGGTGAATTGATGGAATGGCATGCACCGCTTCCAATCGATATGGTTGCAATGATCAATATCCTCCGTAAAGACAAAGAAGAGCACCACGAGGACGATTACTAAGATGTTCATTGTTCCTGACTGGCCGGCTCCGGCCAATATTAAAGCCGTTTCGACCACTCGTGAGGGAGGGGTAAGTCAACAGCCTTATCAGGGGCTGAACTTAGGCTCGCATGTCGGGGACAACATTGAACACGTTCAGTGCAATCGTACTCAATTACAGCAAGAACTCGGGCTGGCAAAATCGCCGGCTTGGCTAAACCAAACCCATAGCACGATAGTTATCGGGGTGAATGCGCCATTGGCGGCAACACCGGATGCCGACGGAAGCTATATTCGTGTTGCTGATATAGCTTGTGCGGTGATGACGGCTGACTGTTTGCCTATTTTACTGTGTGATAGTGCCGGTACTCAGGTTGCTGCAGTACATGCTGGCTGGCGTGGTGCTGCCGATGGAATCATTGAGGCGGCACTGGATACCTTCCATGCACCGGCTGATCAGATCCTAGCCTGGCTCGGGCCGGCAATTGGTCCGGATGCCTTTGAAGTGGGGAATGAGGTGCGTGAGCAGTTTATGGCTGAGTTGCCTCAGGCTGAGCAGGCCTTTAAACCTTACGGTGATAAATGGCTGGCTGATCTGTATTTGCTGGCCCGCCAACGGTTGCAACGAGCCGGGGTTAGCAAGATCTATGGCGGTGATTTCTGCACATTCAGCAGTCCGGAGCGTTTTTACTCATACCGACGAGACGGAGTGACTGGCAGGCAGGCCTCGCTGATTTGGATTGAAAGCTAATAGCCAGATTTTGAATCGTTATGCCCTGAGTTTTGGCAAGATAATGAAGCCCTCGTAGTGATACGGGGGCTTTTTATTTTTGTGGGAGAGCTGGCCCACACACTCTGTTATCTGTAAAGAGTTAGGTTCGTGAATTTCTGCATAACATAGAAAGAATGAAATGATTCATTGGTTGAAAAGTGCTTTGTGTACCACCATATCTATCGAGAGAAAGGATGATATATGGAGGACTTATGCGTCTTGACCGATTTACCAGCAAGTTTCAAATGGCGATATCTGATGCTCAGTCGCTGGCTTTAGGACGAGACCATCAGTATATCGAACCGACCCACCTGATGGTGGCGTTACTCAATCAGGATGGCAGTACGATCCGCCCGTTGCTGACAATGCTGAATGTCGATATTTCCCAATTACGCTCCGGCTTGTCCGAGCTACTGGAACACTTGCCTAAAGTCAGTGGTATCGGTGGTGATGTGCAGCTGTCTCATGGGATGGGTATGCTCCTGAATATGTGCGACAAGCTGGCCCAAAAACGTAAAGACAAATACATTTCTTCTGAGCTATTCATTTTGGCTGCCGTTGACGATAAAGGTTCGTTGGGGCAGTTGCTGAAACAAAAAGGGCTGACAGCCGAGAAGATCGAAAAGGCCATCGAGCAAGTTCGTGGTGGTCAGAAGGTCGATGATCCCAACGCCGAAGAAAACCGTCAGGCCCTGGAAAAGTTCACCATTGATCTGACTGAGCGGGCAGAGCAGGGCAAACTCGATCCCGTGATTGGTCGTGATGATGAAATTCGGCGCACAATCCAGGTGCTTCAGCGTCGTACCAAAAATAACCCGGTGATTATTGGTGAGCCAGGTGTCGGTAAAACCGCGATTGTTGAAGGGCTTGCGCAACGAATTATTAACGGGGAGGTACCGGAAGGCCTTCGCCATAAGCGTGTATTGTCTTTGGATATGGGAGCGTTAATTGCCGGGGCAAAATACCGCGGTGAATTTGAAGAACGACTAAAATCGGTCCTCAACGAGCTTTCTCAGGAAGAAGGCAACATCATCTTATTCATCGATGAACTGCACACCATGGTCGGTGCCGGAAAAGGCGAAGGCTCAATGGACGCCGGTAATATGCTCAAGCCAGCTCTGGCGCGAGGCGAGCTGCACTGTGTGGGCGCCACGACGCTGGATGAGTATCGTCAGTACATCGAAAAAGATGCAGCATTGGAACGACGATTCCAGAAGGTGCTGGTGGATGAACCGACAGTCGAAGATACCGTTGCGATTTTACGTGGTTTGAAAGAGCGCTATGAGCTTCACCACCATGTCGAAATTACCGACCCTGCTATTGTCGCTGCGGCCAGTCTGTCGCATCGCTATATCTCAGACAGACAATTACCGGATAAGGCTATTGATCTTATCGATGAGGCCGCCTCCAGTATCCGTATGCAGATTGATTCCAAGCCTGAGTCATTGGACCGCCTCGATCGCCGTATTATCCAGCTTAAGATCGAGCAGCAGGCGCTGGAAAAAGAAAGTGATGAGGCAAGCCAGAAACGATTAAAGGATTTGTCCGAAGAGCTAGATACCAAAGAGCGAGAATATGCTGAGTTGGAAGAGGTGTGGAATGCCGAGAAGGCGGCTCTTTCTGGTACTCAGTATATTAAGACGGAGCTGGAGCAAGCACGTACCGATATGGAAATAGCGCGTCGTGCCGGTGATCTCAACCGGATGTCAGAACTCCAGTACGGCAAAATCCCTGAGCTGGAGAAACAGCTGGATCTGGCCGCTCAGGCAGAGATGCAGGAGATGAGCTTGTTGAAAAACAAGGTTACCGATGCAGAAATTGCCGAAGTGCTATCACGTCAGACTGGTATTCCTGTTGCCAAGATGATGGAAGGAGAGCGAGATAAGCTGCTGCGAATGGAGCAGGCACTGCACAAACGAGTTATTGGTCAGGATGAGGCTGTCGAGGCAGTAGCCAATGCTATTCGTCGTAGTCGTGCCGGGCTTTCTGATCCAAACCGGCCGATAGGCTCCTTTTTGTTCCTTGGCCCGACCGGGGTTGGTAAAACAGAACTCTGTAAATCCTTGGCTCACTTTATGTTTGACAGTGAAGATTCCATGGTGCGGATCGATATGTCCGAATTTATGGAAAAGCATTCCGTCGCCCGCCTGGTTGGTGCTCCTCCAGGGTATGTTGGCTATGAAGAAGGCGGCTACCTGACAGAAGCCATTCGCCGTCGGCCATATTCTGTGATTTTGCTTGATGAGGTTGAGAAGGCTCATCCTGATGTGTTCAATATTCTGTTGCAGGTACTTGATGACGGGCGCCTGACCGATGGGCAGGGGCGAACTGTCGACTTCCGAAATAGCGTCATCATCATGACTTCCAATCTTGGCTCTGATCGCATTCAGGAGCACTTTGGTGAGCTTGATTATGAGGGGATCAAAAATACTGTAATGGAAGTGGTCGGCCATCATTTCCGCCCCGAGTTCATTAACCGGGTTGACGAAACTGTGGTATTCCATCCGCTTGGTGAAGAGCACATCAAGAATATCGCAAATATTCAGATCACACGTTTGATTAAGCGGCTGGAAGAGAAAGACTATCAGCTTGCGTTGCAAGAGAGTGCGTTGGAATTGATTGCCAAGGCGGGTTTTGATCCTGTCTATGGAGCAAGGCCGCTAAAACGTGCTATCCAGCATTATATCGAGAATCCGTTAGCCCAAGATATCCTTTCGGGTAAGTTCGTAACGGGGAAAGCGATTAATCTTGTTGCTGAAAACGATCGGATCACTGCCAAGCAATAACTGTTGATGGTTCGATGGATATCGAACGTTACTGAAATCTAAAGCCCTCGCTTTAAGTTAAAGCGGGGGCTTTTTATTGCTAGCTATATACACTGGCTTTAGTTATTTGGAGTGGATGTCAATTACGCATGGTTTATTCATTCTTTGGCGAAGTTGTATCACCTAGACCGTTTTTATGAAATTTCTTATACAAAACTCAAAGGCGAAGGGAATCATCTCGCAATAGTATCAAGCAGTTCTTTTGTCAGATGCTAACCCCGTAGAGACTTTCATTACTCTTAATTGTCGTAGACAAAGTTGCAAGTTGTGAAGGGATAGTAATTGGTATGGCTGGTAAGTGGTTATGTTGCTTTATCGCTGTGTTGGGGATGCTGCCGGTAACAGGCTGGACTGCAAAATGTGATTTAGCCTCGAGAGCGCATGTCACGTTAATTTATTTGGAAGACTATGCAAAAGGGTCGAGTGCTGGACAAATAGTTAAACAAAAAGTCGATTACCTGAAGGGGATAATGGCCAGTGGTGCCTTTGAAGAAAGATCGGCAATCAATGCCAGCCTTTCTTATTATGCTGATTCTGATAGTGAGGAACAGTTAGTGATCACTCTGAGCAGTGAGTACTTAGGTTCCTATGATGCCATGACGGAATTGATGAACAGTAAAGGGCATGTTTCTATAGATATTTCACAGTGCCAACCGTAATTCTAGATGTTGAATGAGAAATAAGCTAAATGGAGCTTGGTGCGATAGCGTTGACGCTCCTTTACCTAGCTTTACTTAAGATTCATATTCGATTCATTTTGATTGCGTTAGTCTGCTTTTGATTTCTGGGGATGTTTGTTTTGTCACAATGCTGTCATTGTCGCTCAGCTGGTTGAGAGCATTGTGGATTCTGCCAATAGTAAGGAGAGTCTATGAAAAGCCTTATGGATCAATTGTTGAACCAGGCCAGTAAATATGTCGATAGTTCTTCCAAGTCGTCATCCGGTAAAACTGATTTGCTAAAAGGGGCTGCTGCTGGTGGGTTAATGGGTGCGGTGCTAGGTAATAAAAAAAGCCGTAAACTGGCGACGAAATATGGAAAGAAAGCCGCCATGCTCGGAGGGACAGCTGTCGTTGGTACGCTGGCTTACCAGGCGTATAAAAAATGGCAGCAGGGAGAGAACGTTGAATGGAAGCCAGCCTCAAATAACGAGGAAGGCCGGCCATCTGAGTCGCTGTCCTATAACCATACGTCGATTGTTGACCCACTAATACTGATTAAAGCCATGGTTTTTGCGGCGAAAGCAGATGGACATATTGATAGCAATGAAAAACAAGCCATAGCGCAATGGTTGCAACAGCAGAATATCGATCAAGATGTGGAAGGGCTGATAAACCGTTGGATAAATGAACCACTTGACCCACAAGTGATTGCTTCTGAGGTATCAAATCTCGAGCAGGCATCGGAAGTGTACTTGGTCTCACTACTGGCAATCGATGTCGACCATTTTTTAGAGAAGGCATATCTAGATCAATTGGCGAGTGCGCTTTCTTTGCCGCAAGAACTGGCTTTACGTATACAAGAGCAGGCTAACTTATAAATCACTGCGTCAATATTGGTGATTTATTGTGCTAAGTGGGCCCTATTGGTCATAATTTGTTCGGTTGGGTTGTTTTTGGTGATTTATTTCAAAAGTAGCCTTGCCAACGGAATCCAAGTCTCTATAATGCCGCCTCACCGACACGGAGCGCGGCAACTTAAGCCAGCAACGTATCGGATTGTTCTTTAACAATTTGACCATGCAATCTGTGTGGGCACTCGTGAAATGATTAGTCAAAAGATTTATCAATGAAGCTGAGTGACCAATTCAAGTTGGTACAGCTTTGAGCTGTTTTGTTTTACTTTTTCAAAAGTGAAAGCCAATAGGAGCACAGTCAATTCATTCATTACTTCGGTAATGAATTAACAGTATTCATTGAGCCGTTACTTCGGTAACAACAAAACTTTAATTGAAGAGTTTGATCATGGCTCAGATTGAACGCTGGCGGCAGGCCTA
>NZ_JAKRFQ010000113.1 GCF_022347985.1 Photobacterium sp. OFAV2-7 | reverse complement strand
TTGGTAAGCCTGACAGGCAAAAACCACTCGGATGCAAAAGCAGGTCATACTATGGATATAGCATTATGAAAGAGCATTTTATTGACGTTCTATTGATAGAAGATGACAGGGACCTGGCTCTTTCTATTGCTGAATATTTACGTTTTGAGGGAATTCGTTGTGATCATGCTTTTAATGGTCATAACGGGTATAACCTGGCTACAAAAAATAACTACGATGTCATTTTACTTGATCTCATGCTGCCGAGAATTGATGGCGTAACGGTATGCCAAAGGCTAAGGTTCGAGGGTAATGATACGCCAATTTTAATGCTGACGGCCAAGGATACGCTTGATGATAAAGCGGTGGGCTTTGAGGCCGGAACTGACGACTATCTGGTAAAGCCTTTTGCCATGAAAGAGCTTGCGATGAGAGTTAAAGCTTTGGCCAAGAGAAAAAGTGGGCAGGTGAAAAAGCTCTGTGTTGATGATCTTGTTTTTGAATATAAAGCCCGAACGGTAAGGCGCGCAGGTCAAGAGATTAGACTGACGCCTACCGGTTTGTTGTTGCTGGATGTACTTATGCGGAAAAGCCCGTTAGTCGTAAGTAAAAGAGAGCTCGAAGAGACCCTGTGGCCGGAAGATGTGCCGGATAGCAATAATTTAAAAGTGCAGATATACCAGTTGCGGCAGAAAATCGACAAGCCCTTTGAAACCAAGCTAATAGAAACAGTTCCGGGTCATGGGTTCAGGATGATTGGTTCAAAATGATGTTTCTAAGAAAGTTTTCTGTCAGTAGTAAGCTGACATCCTATTTTTTCGGTATCGCCTTACTTACAGTGCTCGTTTATACCGAGCTTCTTGTCCAATTCTTTGAAAATGGTATTGAAAGTTCTGCGGAATTACGCTTGCTGACTGAAACCCACTCGTTTTCCAACGCCTATCAGAAAGACAAAACCGCCCCGCTTCCTTCATCGTATATGATGAAGTTTTATTTTGATGAACTGCCGAAGCTGATCATAGAACAGTCAGACATACTGAAAGATGTGAATATAGACGTCGGTGATTTCTTATTCATCATGGGAGATGAGGTGGTCCCTAAGCTGCTTAAAGATGAGTTTGTCCTGGTTCTTCACCATGCCAAGTTGTATGACGGACGATCTTTGTACGCGATTGCAAAATATGATTTTAACCTGTTGGCTGAGCACGAAACTGAACGCTGGGATGAGGACTTTTTATTCATACTCTATATCGGTGTTGGGTATCTCGTCCTGATATTGATCGCACTTTGGTTTTATAGCTATCGGGTAGGAAAAAAATCAGCAGCGCTTGTTGACTGGGCTGAGCAGATCTCGACAGAAAAACTGGACTCGGAGCGGCCCGACTTTCGTTTCGATGAGTACAATCGCGTCGCCACATGTTTGGAGCAATCTTTGAAACGAAATGCTGCGCTGATGAAAAGGGAGAAGAAGTTCTTGTCTCATGCCAGCCACGAGCTCAGAACGCCGATTGCAATTATTCGCGCCAATATGGAGATTCTGGAAAGAATGGATATACCGGAATCGGCACTTGGCTCACTCAGTCGTGTGGAGCGAGCCAATACAAACATGCAATTGATAACGGAAACCTTGCTCTGGCTCGGAAGGAAAAATGATACTGCACCTGCTGAATATCAAGTGAATCTTCCGCACTTGCTTAAACAGTTAATCGATGATCACACGTACCTTATTCAGGGAGAGAGTGTAGAGGTAATCCATGATTACGACACGGCTCCTGATGAAATATTACCGGCCACACCGTTGATGATCGTATTGAATAATTTGATACGCAATGCCTTTCAATACACCCACAAAGGCTGGATAAAAGTGACTTATCAGAGCGGTACCATCATAGTTGAAAATTATGACATGGATTTAGTGAATGACCGAGAGGTCGTCAGTTTTGGTCTGGGGCTGGAGCTTACGCAAAAAGTGTGCAGCAGGCTTAATTGGAATTTGGACATCAACTACAGTGACGGTGGGGTAAAAGCGGTGTTGCAATTACCCGTAAGTTGATTTGTTTTAGTTTGGGTTGGCTTGAAATAGAGCCAACCCATTCAATTTAGAACTTGTATGTTAAGCCAACGCCTGTGAAGTAGTCGTTGCTATCATAAAAGTTGATGTTTGAAGCCGTATTTGAGTAGCCAAGCAGTGCATTGAAGCCCCAGTTTTCCCATCCCATAAACTCGCTGTACTCATAGGCGAGATTAACGCCGTAGCTGTTATCCTTCTGAGTGTCATTAAATACAGGGTTTGTGGCGTCAAATTGGGTATTCGAGTAGTCAGCGTTGACCGAAAAAGCGTGATTACCGACCATATGCATATAAGTTAATGAAATCCCATATCGTTTAAAGGACATGGCTTTACCATCAGCAGAGTGATCCTGGTAAGAAATGGATGGTTCCAAAAAAGATGTTGCGCTGACAGGAAGGCCCATAGAGAGACTCGCGTAGTAGCCTTTGGCATCACGGTTTAGTAACTCTTGGTTGCTGGTCAGCTGGCTTCCCGATTTTTCATTTTCAACATCTTGGTCATAGAATGCAAAGTCGCCCGATAGACCCGTATCTAGAATGTTTTCATACTGAATTCGATAAGTGTTGCCAGAAATATCGGTCTTTTTTCTCGCAGTATTTGTCAGGTAGGGATCTTCCCAAACTTCACCACTGGCGATTGTGGGCAAGTAGGCAAATGAAAGAACAGATTCGTTGCCGAACTCCATGGCATAGCCAAGCTCTATGGCAAATATGCCTTCGATAATGTCCCCGCGAGATGTACCGAAATACAGCTGGTGGTCATTATTTTCTCCAAAGGTATAACGAAGTTGTCCCAGCGGAGCGAACATAGCCTGGGAATCTGATTCTCCTGCGCTATTAAGGTCTCCTGTTTTGGTTTCGTTGTCCATGTTGAAGTTACTTTTTCCGCCGCCGTAGCCAGCTAAAAGGCTGATTTCACCGCTGAGCCCCGGTTTATCTAATTCGGCGAATACCGTACCACTTAACGCAATACCCAGTGGCAATAAATATAGGTGTTTCATGATGTTCCTCTTCCATGCGTAAAAACACCTATACCTTCAGCTACAGCGGGTAAATGGGTGGTGAATTTTGATAATTAATTTAACGGCGTTTTTTAAACTGCTGCATGGCTGAGTTATTTGTGCACTTCAAACTCTAATCTTTGGCTTTCTCTCCCGTTAAGAATGATAGAAACCTGGTGGGTGCCAACGTAAAGCTTTCTTGTTGTAATTGGCTTGAAGCTCTGTTTTCTCTTTATGTCGTATATCCGACATGGTTCAATTTCTCGTTCACTGATCTTAAAGACTTTACGTGAAAGATCGCCATTATGTTTTTTGTAGTACAGTCCGTATTCGAGACGCAGCATTGTTGTTGATTCTCCGCGGTTCAGCAGTGAAAAGGTAAACTCCAACTGCTTGCCAATTTGTACGGCTGGCGTCGTCACTCTAAAATCGGATAACTCAATGTCTGTACTATCAAAGCCGAAGATCTGGAGAACATCAGGGTTTCCTTGCTTTAACAATGTCCGGCAGGCGTGTTTGATTAGTGCGTCGGTTTCTTTGCTGCTACCTAGCCACTCTTTCGCTCGTGAGATAACGAACTCCGGGTTGTCTTTAGAGATATCGTTGAGGTTGTTGGCAGCACTTCTTCTGACAACTTCGCAGCAGTCATCTTTGAGGTTGTCTAATATAGGTCCGATGGGATTGGGATCCTTTTTCAGGCACGGCAGGGCCATTGCCCATGGCAACCTTGGCCTTGCCCCTTCACTGGCAAGCCGTCTCACCTTGCTATTGTCGTGTGTTGACCAGCTGAGCATTTGTTTAAGCATTTTATCTTGGTACTTCACGATGTATGGCCTGACAGCAAATTCGCAGCTGGTAAACTGGGTAACATGTTCCAATGCCGAAATTGAATTTTCGTAGTCATCAATTCCATACATAGCGATGTACTCAGGGAAAAACATGTACTCGATATTTTTCTCCCTGATGCCTGCAGAGCGCAGGTTATCAATGAGCTGCTTGATGGTTTCAGCGGCGTCACCAAAGTCTGCCGGTAGAAAGTGATGAAGAACTGTTGCGGTATGAGTCATTCGCTCTTTTAGCTCGAGCTCGGCAAATGCATCGTTGAAGATCAGCGTATTAAATTTCTCCTTGTCAAATGAAGGGAGAGTCTGCGCCAGGATCTGTGAAAACTCCTCATAAAAGGATTTTGAATAGATATCTTTGAATAAATTACTCATAACGTCCTGTTGTATGGTGCGTCTAAACGGTGGAGCATTCTCACCCTCTCAACTATAAATGTCGGAATTATCAGTAGAAAGAGGGTGGAACGGTTTATTTTTCCGCTTGCGGGTATCTATAAGTCAAATATTTGATGGCACTCAGAGCTATCGAGAAGCCGCACAAGAATGCGATCCATCCCGGCTCCAGCACCTTCAAGCGGTTCCTGCAGCGGGTGTTGCCGATAGAGTTGCCCGTATGCTTTATCCGCAAACTGATCGAGTGGTTCTACTTCCATCTTGGCCTTGGTTTTCATGCGTTGTAAATGTTCGCCTGAGAATTTTAGTTTTTGTGGGTCTAACCAGCCTTGCTTCATAAACCCTGAGGCTTTGCGTTCACACCGACATGGATTGGTAGGGTCGACCAAGCCGCATTTATCGTTCATGAAGTTACGTAAATCACGGCGTGCCCGGGAGAGTTTCTGCCTGAAGTTTCCGGGAGTAATGTTCAGTATCTCAGCGGCAAGCGGTGCAGGCGCTTCAAAGATATCCGCCAAGATATAAACCATACGCTGGTCTCGATTCAGACACATTAACATGCCGAGCATACATCCAAGCTTGGCTTCTTCGATGATTAATGCGCGATCAGGCTCAAGTTCGGGGGCTAACCGTAAATCTTGATTAGGGATAGCATCCAAGTCGTCACCATAGTCATCAAAACCTGAAAAGACATTTTCGATTGGTCCGCGTTTGCTATCCAGAAAACAATTGGTCACGATCCTGTATGCCCAAGTCCGAAACGAGGATCGTCCCTCAAACTGCGCAATCCGAGTGATAATTCGTAACAGCGCCTCTTGGGTAATGTCTTGAGCATTCTGTGGATTGAGAACCATACGAACGGCAAGATTATAGATCCACCCTTGGTGGCGTCGGATCAGTTTTTCCAATGCCTGTTTGTCTCCTGAAGCCGCGGAGGCCGCAAGGGACGCATCTTTTTGGTCGTGCTGGATCTCGGCGGTAAAAGGGTTACGCATCATTAAGTCGTCCGTTCTGATCATAAACATTGAAAAATTCGAACAATTTCACTTCATCTGTATTTTGGAAGAATGCCATGTGCTCGTGGCTGGTCATCATTGATGCCGCGGTTTTTTCTGCTTCTTGTTGCGTTGTCCAGGCGATGAAGTCAATGTGGCTCTCGTTCGATTTCAGTGAGGATAACGCGATACCGCCAAAGAAGCTTGGATGATCGCGCAAAAAGCGATAAACACCTGGGCGATACTGTTTTTGTATTTCGGCGTCTTTTACTGAATACACGGCCAGCTCAATGGCTGCGCTTGGGCGCATAAATCTATTCAGTTCTGCAGGTGGGCTATCGGCCAGAAAGTGACCAAACACTTTCAATTCGTTAAAGCTGTCCATAAAGGTTGTGAAAGTTGGCTCGGTATGTACGCGATGGGCAGCCGCTTCTGCCGTCTCCAAGTCTTCCCAGAAATTGATATCAGCGAATAAATAGGGATCTGTTGGGGATTGGAGGTGAATACCACGTACAAAGCCGGGCATAGTGATCACACCCTTCATGGTCTCTTTCAGTAATGCCGGGTAGGTTATTGGGTTGTTTACCCTGTAGATTGCAACTTCTGAAACTTGTGAAACGGGGGAATCACTGGCTGGGTACAAAGAGACATCTTGTATGCTGTTGGATTTTTTCATTGCTCTAACCTCTGTGTTGTGTTGGTTATTGCCTGAAAAATTCAGGCATCGCAGAGTTAGACGTTTCGGAGAACTGAGCTGTTACAGTTTGCAGCGTTTTTTTATTGTTTTTTCTTTATTTCAGCGCTTAGCCATCTTCGAAGACGCTCGAAGCGCTTTGTTTCGGCGAAGCTGGCAGAGCAGACTAACCAATAGCTCGATTGCATGTTAACTGGTGGGCCGACTTTTTCCAGAAAGCCCGCTTCGAGGTCGTTTTCAATTAGCAGCGTTCGCCCTAGTGCGATACCCATTCCGCTGATGGCCGCTTGGAGCATCAAGTCGGCACGGTCAAACTGATGTTGGGGCGCGTGTGTATCAACCGTTGACTCGATTTGGGAGAAGTAATGGTGCCAGCTGAATTCAGTGCTATCGACCTCTCCGCGTCTGTCAGACAGCAATGGGGTGTCGGTAGCCAGCAGGCCTTTCTCGTCATTGTCTGTACTTCTTAAAATGGGGTAGTGGTTAAGGAATGCAGGGCTTGCGACGGGCTGGAGCTGGCATTGAGTCAGGCGGATAGAATACAGGCCGGGGTAAGGGCCGACTCCGAAACGAATTGCCACATCGGCCTCTCCTTGGTGCAAATCGACTAAGTCATCTCTTACTTCAAGTGAGATGGCCAATCCTTCTGCATTTGCCTTGGGGAGAATCGAGACGGCCCATTTCATCGCCAGAGATGATGGTAAGGAAAGCCTGATTGAGCCGGATGAGTCGCTCCGCTCTAATTTATCCAGAGCAGGTTGCCATGCGGACATAGATTCGATGGCGGCTGAACATAATATCTTTCCTGCCTCGGTGAATCGGAGACTCCTCGTTGTTCGCTCGAAAAGTGTCAGTCCCAGTGCCTCTTCCAAAGCCCGGATCCTGTGACTGACCGCAGACTGCTGTACGTTAAGTCTTTCAGCCGCTCTGGTGAAGCTCTTTTCTTCGCCAATCGCCGCAAGAAGAGGGGATGCCTGCGCTAGTTTAAGAAGAAGATCGTTCCTGCTCTTATTCATGAGTAAACCTCATGTTCTTATGAGTTCCAAATGCTCGTTGCCTACTTATATCATGAAACGAATCAAAGCCGGAGTGAATGAAAGAAGGATTATTTTATGACACAGTCTCATATTAATGTACGACGGGTACGGGCGCAAATCGTCAATGGGTTTGTCACGGGAAATATTGGTGGTAACCCTGCCGGTGTTGTTCTGGATGCGGATAACTTGAGTGAAGAGGATAAGCTTAACATCGCGGCTCAGGTCGGCCTGTCAGAAACGGCTTTTGTTTCTCAATCGGATGTAGCAGATTTTAAGTTAGATTTTTTCACCCCTAACCGGCGTATTGCACACTGTGGCCATGCCACGATCGCCACCTTTTCCTATCTCACAGAACTAGGGCGTGTGTCAGAGGGGGAAACATCAAAGGAAACGGTCGACGGGCCACGTAAAATTCTTATCAAAAATGGTGCTGCTTTTATGGAGCAACTGGCACCGACATATCGCATGCCAAGTGACTGGCAAAGCCAAGGGGTAACCGCTCAGGATGTACTTACTTCTCTCGGGCTAAGCGAGGGGGATTTAGATCCTCGTATCGGTCCTGTTCTTGTCAATACAGGTAATAGCTTTATTGTTGTCGCCGTTGCTGATACTAGCATTTTAGGTGATATAACCCCCAATCTTGCACAAATTGCCGGTATTAGCGAGAAGCTTGATTTGATCGGTTATTACGTTTTCACCACTGAAACGGAGTCAACAGACCGAGATGCAACCACCCGAATGTTCGGACCACGCTTTGCAATAGAAGAGGAGTCTGCCACCGGAATGGCAGCAGGACCGTTGGCCTGTCTGCTTTATGATTATCTGGATAATAAAAAAGAGACGCTGATGATCGAGCAGGGGAATTTCATGCATCCTGCCTCACCCAGCCAGATTTCAGTAGAGTTAATTATCGAGAATGACCAGATCAAAGGGCTCATGGCGGGAGGTTATGGCAAAGTAATGGAGCAGTTGGATATTACTCTTTAGCCAGCACTTTCACGCAATCAGGTTGCTTTGAGCAAACTGATTGCGTGCTACGTCCGCTTATCCGCAGCCGCTTAGGCTGCCTTTAAATACGCTTCGCGTACTTTATTTAATACCAGACCCAGGCAGACGATCGCGCTGGCACCGATTAATACCGGCGTTATCAAAAAAGGCCAGCTTTGCCCGGTTAACATGATAAGCATAGGGTTTGCGCCAGCTGGCGGGTGGGTGGTTTTTGTTAGCAGCATTGTGGTGATGGCAAGTCCTGTTGCAAATGCCAGTGACCACGGATATACGCCAATAAACTCAACAAAAGATACACCGATAAGGGCTGTTAGAAAGTGTCCGGCTATAACATTTTTAGCCTTGGCAAGGGGACTATCGGGCAGGCCGAATACCAACACGGCGGTTGCACCAAACGGAGCCATTAACCATAGCCCGGAATGAGTCAGGCTATCGAGATAGGACAGGATGCCGATAGCCAGTGTGGCGGCGATGCCTGCCGCAATCGGAAATTGAACCTTGTTCATGCTAGTTCCTTAATCTGA
>NZ_JAKRFQ010000112.1 GCF_022347985.1 Photobacterium sp. OFAV2-7 | reverse complement strand
ATAAATCTTTACCTTTAAAAACAGCAAAAAGCACAACTAACATAGCGACAATGGCGGCTTCAATAATATCAGCCCAATCTACACCTAACGCATCGCCAAAAAGAATATGGTCTAAGTGAACACCTACTTCCACTTTTGTCATTAGAACGAGGCCCAATGCAAACATTGCCGAAAACACGACGCCCATGATCGTATCTTCTTTAATTCGACTATTCTCTTTCAGGTATCCTGTAGATAGCGCACAGAACATGCCTGCGGCAAACGCACCAAGGGTATAAGGGATAGCAAAGATATAAGCAATGACGACACCGGGCAAGATGGAGTGAGCAATTGCATCTCCCATCAAGGACCAGCCTTTCAAAACTAAAAAGCAAGAAAGCAGTGCTGTCGGAATCGCCACCAGCAGTACGATAAGAAACGCCTGCTGCATGAAAGTGAACGTAAACGGCATAAGGAGTGTATCAAGCATTTTTGTGCTCCTTGTTCATCATAGAAACAGAAGATGCCGAATCAGGTTCCTTTCTTGTCATCCGCTGATTACTTTTACGTTTGATAGCAATTTGACCATGTTTAGGCGCAAAGACAAAAGCAGCTAGGAAACAAGCGGTTTGCAATAGCACAATGATCCCGCCAGTTGCACCGTCAATGTAGTAACTAATATAAGCACCAAAAAATGTGCTGCCAGCACCAATAATCACCGCATAGATAATCACCCGAGAGAAGCGGTCCGTCATTAAATAAGCGGTTGCACCAGGGATTACCACCATAGCGATAACCAAAAATGCGCCAACTGTTTGCAGTGCAGCGACCGTGCATGCACTCAGAAGCGTAAAGAAAAGTACTTTAAGCCTCGTCGGGTTCAACCCAATACTTTGAGCATGGTTTTCATCAAAGAAAACCACCATCAGGTCTTTCCACTTCACCAGCAATACCGCGAGTGAGAGACCACCGATAATCACTAACTGAACAGTGTCGGTAGGTGTAATAGCGAGCACATTTCCGAGAACGATAGTCTGAATGTTAACCGCCGCAGGAAACAGCGACACCAGGAACAGGCCAAGCCCGAAAAATGAAGTAAAGATCAGGCCGATGATCGCATCTTCTCGTAACTTGCTTCGTTGGCTGAGGAAAAGCATACCGGCTGCGGCCAAGCCACCTGAGAGAAACGCACCGAACGCAAAAGGCAAACCAAGCATATAAGCCCCCGCGACACCGGGGACGATTGAGTGTGACAGCGCATCACCAATCAAAGACCAGCCTTTTAGCATCAAGTACGTAGACAGAAAACCGCACACTCCCCCAATGAGAGCGCTCACCCACATGGCATTAACCATGTACCCGTAGTGAAATGGTTCAAGCAAATAATCCATCTGAATGAACTCCTTACTTCTCTGGGCGTGATACTGGCACAGCTTGCTGCTCACCATACATCACAACCGGGCGCTCGTGGTCCGACAGTACAGTCAACTTACGTTCATCGTCATCTTCGTGCAGTTCTTTACCACCAAGGATAAAGTGACGAAGCACACCGCCAAACGCGAGTTCAAGGTTTTCCGGCGTAAAGATTTCACTTGTCATGCCGTGCGCCAGCACCGTTCTGTTAATCAATACCGTACGGTCACAAAAGTCAGGAACACTCCCCAGGTTGTGGGTGGATACGAGCATCACTTTGCCTACATCACGTAAATCACGAAGAAGCGCCATGATCTGCTCTTCCGTTTGCACATCGACACCAGTAAAAGGTTCATCAAGCAAAATTACTGCACTTTCCTGCGCCAATGCCCGGGCAAGGAAGACTCGCTTTTTCTGGCCGCCAGAAAGCTCGCCAATCTGGCGCTTTCGAAAAGCCGTCATGTTCACTCGCTCTAATGCCGCGGTCACCATGTCATGATCCGCTTTTTTCGGAATACGGAGCAATCCCATATAGCCGTAGCGCCCCATCATGACGACATCTTCGACAAGGACAGGAAAGTTCCAGTCAATCTCCTCACTTTGAGGCACATAGGCCACAACGTTTTGCTTGAGGGCTTTTTTCGCTGGCATATCAAGAATTTCGACTGATCCTTGACTAACAGGTACAAACCCCATGATGGATTTGAATAGTGTTGATTTACCGCTACCGTTAACCCCGACAAGGGCCGTAATCGACCCTTTTGGAAGTACAAAACTTGCGTTGTAAAGTGCGGTATGACCGTTGCGATACGTTACGCTAATGTCTGATACTTTGATTCCCGCCATTACTGCTCCAGACCCTTTGCAATTGTGTTTGAAGTTACTCTCAGCAAGTCGAGGAAAGTCGGCACAGGGCCATCTTGGCTGCTAAGTGAATCGACATAGAGAACACCGGCGTATTTTGCACCTGTCTCACGAGCGACCTGTTGTGCAGGTTTAGCTGACACCGTACTTTCACTAAATACCGCAGGGATCTGATTAGCCCGGACCTTATCAATTAGCCGCTTCACTTGCTGTGGCGTACCTTGAGAGTCCGCATTGATTGGCCATAGGTATAGCTCTTTAAGGCCAAAATCACGCGCCAAGTAGCTGAATGCACCTTCACTCGTCACAAGCCAACGTTTGTCTTCTGGGATCTGAGCGACTTTATCGCGAATAGGCTGAACCATATCCATGATCTGTTGTTTATATGCTTCGGCATTTTTGTTATACGTTTCGACATTCGCGCCATCGTACTTAACGAGCGCCGCGCGAATGTTCTCGACATAGACCAATGCATCACTCGGGGACATCCAGGCATGTGGATTCGGCTTACCACTATAAGGACCTTGCGCGATACTCATTGGTTTTACACCTTCGGTCACGATCACGCTTGGAACATCATGAAGATTTTTGAAGAATTTCTTGAACCACAATTCCAGGTTCAAGCCATTGTAAAGAATAAGGTCTGCCCCCTGAGCCCGGCGAATGTCTCCAGGCGTTGCCTGGTAGTTGTGAATTTCGGCATCAGGTTTGGTAATGGATTTCACTTCAGCAGCATCACCGGCCACATTCTGCGCCATGTCCGCAATAATGGTGAATGTGGTCACAACTTTAAATTTCTCGGCAGCAGTCGCTGCCGTACCGAACCCCAGTGACACTAACGATAAAAATACAACTGCTGGTTTGGCTAGAGTGCCAAGCTTAAGTCTCATCCGTGTTTTCTCCAGTCGACGATAGTTTTCTGAACTCGGAAAAGATTCTACTCCTACACACTAATGATGTAAATGATAATGATTATCATTTAATTGGTATTTATGGAATGTACGCTGATTCCTAGGACGTAAGGCGGCTGAATGGATCTGACAATACCTTGTGTAATTGACTAATAATCAGACACAAAAAAGAGGCCGTTGGCCTCTTTCCATCATAACGTTCTAACATCCGGTCGAAGATATCGCTAGATCACTTATTATGCCCTCAAGACAAATAGAACAGCTCTAATCACTTTTTCGTATTTTTCACTAAATACAAAACTAGAACACGCCATTTGAATTTGCGATATCGCCACCGCTGATAAGGGAATAAAATCTCATGGAGAAATCTAGTGCCTGAATCGAGTCCCAGTGCTCAACGATTCTGCCCTCTTCGATACGCCAAGTATCGATAATATTCATGCCTTTTTGGTCATTCCCCCTATCCTCTTTATTTAACGTGGCATGAGAATGGAAAATCACGTAATCACCGTCGACATAGATATGCTTTACGTCATAAGTGTAGTCAGGGTATTCCTCTACAAACTCTTCCAGGAAGCTTACTAAGCCAGTGACTTTATCAGGCAGGTTTCGATTGTGTTGAACATAGGCGCTGTCGTTGTAGTGCTCCAAGATGTAGTCAAAGTTATGGTTATTCATGAGGTTTTGAACAAAATCAGTAATCAATTCAGCGTTTTTTACTTCCTGTTCTGTCCAATTTGGTTTTTGTAGCGAATGCAGGTCAATAGTCAGCTTATCTGCATTTTGTGCATAGGCCGTAGTGCTTACCAACAGAAAAATAAAAGATGTAATTGCTTTCCACATAAGTAACTCCAATAATAATCTCGTTTCACAAAGGTATACATTGATCACTATAGTAATTATTAGTAACCTACACTTCAAGAAGGTACCAAAACGTTCGATAGGCACATTTTGGTAACCAGTATTGAGATTTGAGATTGAGAAGGAATGGAAAAGTGACAGCACAGGCTAAGCCAGAAAAGCGGGTATTTCATAATAATGAAGATTGCCCGGTACGTAATGTTGTAGCGCAAATCGGCGACAAATGGTCGTTGCTTATTCTATTTGCACTCGTGGAAGGGGCTGATAGATTTAACTCTCTTAAATCAAGAATAGAAGGGATCTCTCAGCGTATGTTGACCCAGACGCTAAGGGATTTAGAGCGGGAAGGCTATGTTAATCGGACCGTGTACCCTGAAGTGCCTGTAAGAGTAGAGTATTGCCTGACAGAAATGGGGCGAGACTTAGTTAAACCATTGTACCAATTGGTTTGTTGGGCGGATGAGCATCAAGACGATATTAAGCGTGCTCGAAAAGCCTATGATGAAAGGAGTTAATTCTATTGGGTCCGATGAAAGGAAAAAGCCTAATTGCAAAAACATATTGGTGCAAACTACAAACATGTAGCTTGCACCATAAGAAGACATAAGCGGTAACTACCGTTCTTTCCGGAGTGTCTGTTTCGTCTTGAAGCTCTTGGGGCTAGACTGCACTCTGCTGCCCCAGCCATTTAATAATGGCTTGGTTTATTTCTTCCGGCTTTTCTTGCTGGATCCAATGTCCACAATCAAGATTGAGCACTTCTACATTAGGCACGTATTCTGTCAGCCTTTCAGACTTCGGGATGACGTCTTGATCGCCATAGATCATAAGAGTAGGTTGCTGGATGATTGGGTTTACATCCGCTAACAAGTGCCAGTTTCGATCAAGGTTTCTATACCAATTTATGCTGCTTGTGAACCCTGATGATTCGAACGCAGAGACAAAAACAGCCAGCTCTTGGTCACTCATCAAGGGCTCACCGGTTGGCTCTTCACAACGTGCAAGATTAATCATCGCCATACCTTGTTCCGGCTCTTTATCGGGCATATTTTTCCTATACAGATTACGGAGGAATTGAGGTGTATTCTGTTCCAGCACCGCATCGGCAACACCGGGTTGTCGGTTAAAATGAACAAAGTAGTTGTCGCCGCCAAGTATATGTTCCATCAATTCGACCCAGGGCGTTTCCCCTCGTTCCTGGTAGGGCAAGCTCAGGTTTATCACATTGTTGACACGGTCAGGATGCAATAAGGCCAACCCCCAAACGACCATCGCTCCCCAATCATGTCCGACAAAGGTGGCGTTATGGTATCCATAGTGATCGAGAAGAGCGACAAGATCTCCCGTTAAATGAGTAATGTCATATTGAGTAACCTGCAACGGGCATGACGAATTACCATAACCACGCTGATTTGGGACGATGACATGGTAGCCAGCCTCGACAAGGGCGGGGATCTGATACCGCCAAGAGAAGGCATGTTCTGGCCAGCCATGGCAGAGCACGATAGGGTTACCCACATTTGACTGCCCCGCTTCGAAGACTTCGAGTGTCTCCCCGTGGACGGAAACCAGAGTGGATTCAGGAAAATCGGCGGGATCATACATTTTATCTCTCCTATATAGACTGGGGATGTTCAGAATCAGGAATTGACGATGCACATTACACCGTCTAATTCACCTTGCTGACGTCGAGAGATAATTTATATATCTTAATAGTGACAAATACTGACACCATTGAATGGTAGCTTTACAAAATGAATATTCGTCTACGCCAAGATGCCATCGTGCGAAGTCTACGCCGCAGCGGGACTTCGACAGTCGCTGAATTAGCGCAGGAGGTGGGAGCCTCCAGGCGTACAGTGTTACGCGACCTCAACGCATTGCGTGATGAAGGTTTTGTGATTCATTCAGAGCCCGGACGAGGGGGGGGCCTGCAACTTGATCCGCGATCCGTTCAAACCACAGTGAGACTCTCAGTCGCCGAGGTCTTTGCACTTGTCATCAGCGTTACATCGATGCGTGCAGCCGGAGGCATGCCCTTCTCAGAGCTCGCTGACGATGGGCTTGCCAAAATCGAAAAAGCGCTGCCATCAGACAAATTGCACGATCTGCGCCGCCTGCTGGATTGTTTGTATGTCGGGAAACTCGCTCCGCAGGTGGACATAACCGATATCGGAGAAATGGACTCCGCGCTACTGCCCGTTTTCGAGACAGCTTTTCTGCAGCAAATCCACCTGCGCTTTCAATATTGTGACGCCAAAGGAACTGTCACCAACCGATATGTTGAGCCACAAGCAATGCTGATATTGCCGCCACTCTGGTATTTAGTCGCTTGGGATCCGAAACGTCAGGATTTTCGCCACTTTAGGATGGACCGGATCAGCACTCCCGAGTTCATCGAAGGTAAAACATTTCTACGACGACATGTTCCGTTCGAAGATCATGTATCCCCAATTCGCAACCTTGCTCGCTAGCTATCGCCTAACCGACAGAGACTCCTTTTCCTAAAAATAACTGGCTCCTTTAGTTTGTTACTACGTTTGTTTGTTAAAAAAATCAGAGACAACCGTCAGAAAGTCAGGGGTGATGCCATTCCAATACCGCCAAGTATGGCCTCCAGGCGCAGTCTTGTATGTGAAATCAACGCCTTCACTTTTTAACAACTTAACCAGGCTTTCATTGCGGGCAAAGCTAATATGGTCATTAGTACCACAATAGATATAAAGCTCTGGCTCCATGGTGATTTTTTTCGATTGGAATTCTGGATAATAGCTCAGATCAAAATATCCACTGAGTGGCACAGACAATCCAAAAACATCCTGATGGCGATGCGCTAAATAAAGTGCGCCAAATCCCCCCATAGATCCACCCGAAATGGCGGTGAACGTTTTACCCGGTTTTATGCGGTATTGATCCCTTACATAAGGAATTAACTCGTCCATAATATGGACTTCTCTGTTGTTCACATACTGACTTTTGTCGCCATAGGGCATGACTATAATAAATGGTTCAATTGCACCGGCATGAACAAGATTATCCATGAAGTTTTGAACCTTCCCGTCTCTGACCCACTGATTTTGATCGCTACCATAACCATGCAGTAACACTAGAAGGGGATAACTTTTGTTACTATCTTCGGAATAACCCGGAGGCAGGTAGATAGTAAAAGGACTATTTTCACCAAGGGCTTTACTTTCAAGACTACTACTTATGACTGAACCATGAGGGATGCTCGGGTTGACGCTTAATTCTGCAAGCTCTTTCCCTAAAACAATAACCGAATTTAAACCGTCAAAGCCATCATCTGTTGTTTTTGGATTGTTTTTGTCATATATCCATTGCCCATCAACAACGAATTTATACTGCCAAGCACCTTGTGGTAAATACAGCGTTAAAGACCAATTACTATTTTCTCCTTGCTGCATTTCAAATACATTATCTTGCCAATCACTCATCTCTCCAGCAAGATAAACAGCTTTAGCGCCGGGAGCTGTTAATGAAAAAGTGTGGGCAATAGTTCCTTCTCTTGGTGATAGCATCGGATTTTTTTCTTTAACTTCCGATGGGGTTGTCGCCACATTTTCCTTTGCCAAAATAGTGCCATTTATTTTGGTAATGCCTGAACACTCTGTATTACCATCACTCCATTTCCAGTCATAGAACCCTTCTACTTTATTATCCTTAATTGTTGCAGTGGATTCTAAATAAGTAACCTTTCCGCCATTAACATACCAAGGATTTACCTGCCATTTTACATCGGTGCCATCAATCGTACCAGTAACCCCATCATCATCTGATAATTGACATCCTTCCTGGGAAACAGTAAAAACCAATCTTTCTGTTTTTCCATAACCACCACATTGCGAGTCATCTGTATCTGCGATTAAATCCCAAGTTCCAGCCACTGAGGAGCAAGCGAATGTTGTCGAATCAGGCTTAATATAGCTATTACAACCAACCAAAACCAAAAGTAACGCTGCGCTCACTCCCCCAATCAATCGTCTTAATGCCCTAGCTTTATTTATCATACTCAACCACAGTCTGTTGTTATTTCTAAGCTTCAAAATTCTACATAGGCTATTAGCAATCAATTGCACATGCATTGATATAGTCAACAAAGATTGAAGCTTATAGGTGGGATAAGGCAAATCACATTGAACTTGCTTTCTCTGTGTAACTTCATACGAACGCAACGCGTGATCTTAATGGCTTTCGAAAAGCTACCGGACATTTTTTGCTTTTTCTCTCACATTTGCTATTTCGGTCATATCCATGAGAAGACAATGCGAATGAGATAATACCCCATCAAGAAGTGAGGAAGATCTGAGTTAGAATAAACGCACCGCTCACCGTGCAAGAAACACCATTATTAACTGAAATATTATTGGCTAACGAAATTAAATGACTTTGTTTTCTTATACGGCAATTTATATCAGGAATTAGGGAGGATATATCGTCTTATGGAGAAATTGGCGAACGCCATGTTGCTTGCACCATAAGGCTTAGCTAAGCCTACCC